>CAYVFP010000007.1:1450-14436 GCA_964451055.1 Candidatus Woesearchaeota archaeon | reverse complement strand
AGGGAAAGATTATACTTATACATTAGATTCTTGTAACGGTGCAGAGATGATTTATCAGGATGATAATGATGGTGATCGTTTAGTTGGAGCCGCTCTTTGTTGCTCGCCACCAAACTAATTCCAAAAAATTCTCTTTTTTCTTTTTTTATTTTTCTTTTCTTTTCTTAGTTGAAAGGAATTGTTTTTTTATTTTATTAATTTTAGAAATAACTTTCTTTTTTCTTCAATTTCTTTTATTGATAAATCCTCGATTATTTGTTTTAATTGAAGTAAAAAGTCTTCTGATTTTGAAATAAATTCCTTTGAAAAATCTTTATTTAAAGTAAATTTTTGTTGAGATTCTGTATAATATTGTTTGTCTATTCTTTCCTCTTTTGCCCAAAAAGCTGTTTTGGTTAATTGATCGTCTTGGAATAAATACTCCAAGAGAATTATAGAGCCAGAATGATTTTCGCTTTTTATTCCAATTTTAAATAATAAAGAAAGTAATGAATTGTAAATGCAATAATAAGCTTCCGAAACTGAATTTTCATATAGTGAATTCTTGTGAAGAATTTTTGCCGACTTAAAACAGTTCTCGGATTTTTCTAAATAAGAATTGGAAATATTTGTGCTCGGTTTTGTGAATTTTAATTTCCCTTCTTTCCTAAGCTTTTTTAAAAAAACCAACTTTTTCATAAAATCTTTCTACTCCTTTTATTATTACATGATCTTCAATTATCTCTTTAATTAAATTTGAATTTAAATCAAATTCTCCTTCCTTCACACTTAGTTTACTATAAATCTCTTGTATCTTTTTCTTTTCGGATCTTGAATTATCCGTCTTTTCTAGGAAAATGTCCAAATCGCTACTTTTTGTTTCGGTTCCTTTTGCATAGCTTCCAAAAAGAATAATTAATTCGCCTTTTGATTTATCTCTTAGTTCTTTGAAGATTATTTTGTAAGAAGGATTTGTTTCAAGAAACTTTATTAAATTATAGTTTTCAGACATTAAAATATATATTTCAGTTAAAAGGCTATCTTTAAGAAATAATTTTTTGTTTCTTCCTTTTGTTTTTGAATCAATTATCTTTTTGCTCTCGAGAATTTTAATTTTTCTTGAGAGATTTGTAAGGGGTTCTTTTAATTCCTTAGAGAGTTCTCTCAAATGATAATTTTTCTTTAGTAGCTTGAGGATTATTTCTAGCTCGATGTTTCTTTTATGGTCCATATGTTCCATATATAGAACATACTTTATATAACTTTCTTTTTTTATTTTCTCTTTTCTTCTCTTAATTGAGAAGAATTATTTTTTATTTAGCCAATCCTTAATTTTAAATAGCTCTTCTCAGCCTAGAAATATTTAAAAGTAAAATGTTCTTAGATAAACCATGAAAAAGAGGGCATTGATTATCTTTGGTTTATTTCTGTTTATAGTTGCTAGTGGATTTGTTGCTAGTGCCGATAATGAATCCCTTGAAAATATGACTGAAAGTGAAAGGGTAGATTTGGCTTATACCTGTCTTTCTGATTCCATTGCTGAACAAAATTGTTCTAGATTGTCTTTAGAAGAGCAAATTTTTTCTTTGCTTTCTGTCGGAGAATGTTATGACGAAGTTATGGATGCTTCTAGATTGGAAGAATGTTGGCCGAAGACAGGTTGCGATATAAAAACTACTTCTTTAGCAGTTTTAGCTTTAGATAACGTTAATGAGGATACTTCTGAAGCCAAAGACTGGTTGTTCTCTCAAAATGCTACTCCCACAAATTTAAATTGGTATCTGGAAATTGAAAGCCCGAATGAAGTGAGCTGTACGATTAGTTATAGAGGGCAAGAAAATATCATTAATATAGGAGAGGATAAAAAAATTGATTCTTCTGCAGGAAGTTGTTTAAGTTTAGATCCAAGTGGATATTGGTTGAAAATAAATCCTAATTGTTACGCGGATAGTTTTGAGATTAGTTGTAATGAAGATTTTATTTCTACTCTTCTTTTCAAAAACCCTGATTCTGTTACGGTTTATGTTGTTGATGAAACTCATAGTGCTTCTGCCGAGGGTACAACTACAGAAAAAATAAAATCTACCTGTTTTTCAGAAAATGAAGATTGTGATTATGAAGCAAGTCTTTGGGCGACGACGATTTTAGATTTGGTTGGAGAAGAAGTTTCCAATTTTGCACCTTATTTAATTACAAATTATAAAGATAACAAAGAATTTTTTCCCGAGCCATTTTTATATTTGATTACTGGATTCCCCGAGTATAAAACAGAAATCGTTTCGAAACAAAAATCTGAAGGTTCTTGGGAGATTATAAATGGAAAATATTATTCTAGTGCTTTGGCTTTGTATCCTTTCCAAGGTTCTGAATTGGACTTTAAAGATAAAACAAAAGAATGGCTTTTTAATATTCAGTCTGAAGAAGGTTGTTGGGATAATGGAAATGTAAGAAACAATGCTTTTTTGCTTCATTCTATTTGGCCTAAAAGAGTTTCTATTGGAGGGGGAGGAGATGGCCCAAGAGTAATAGACGATGATGATCCTTGTGAAATGGAGGGATATACTTGTACTCGAGAGAGTTATTGTACCGGAGAGGTTGTAGATTATGATTGTTCGGGATCTTTGATTTGTTGTACTTCTACTGATGATTCAGGACAGCCAGAGGAAGATACTTGTGATTCCTATTATGGAGAGGTTTGTTCTTCGGGGCAAGAATGTGTTGGATTTGGAACAGAAACTTTTGAAACTTCAGATTTAGAAGAAGGAGAAACATGTTGTCTTTGGGGAAGTTGTGAAGATTCAGAGGGACCAAGCACTGGAGGAGAGGATGAAGAGTCAGAGTGTGTGGATAGAGGAGGAACTTGTGAGATAGGAGATAGATGTAGTTCAGGATATAAAGAAAGAAGTATTTGGGATTGTGATTCTAGCGGAGAGATTTGTTGTGTTGAAGATACTAGTGCTGGACCTGAAGAAGAACCAGAAGAAGAAAAAAGTTACTGGTGGTTGTGGGTTTTGTTTGCGTTAATTGTTTTGGCAACATTGGGAATTTTATTTAAAGATAAAGTAAGAGAGTTTATTCTGAAGATAAAGACTAGAGGAGGAAAGAAAGGAGGATTTTCTGGAAGTGGATCTTCTAGTGGACCAAGAGGACCGCCATCGTATCCGAGAAGACCTATGAGAAGACCGATGCCCCAAAGAAAAATACTACCTCCGCAGATGAGACCTTCAAGACCAACAGGACCTCCTGGAAGCGGACCTCCGATAAAAAAACCCTTGCCCAATTCAAAAAACAAAGAGTTGGATGACGTTCTAAAAAAATTAAAAGAAATGGGGAAATAAAATGAAAGTGTTTAGATTTCTTTTTGTCTTTATTTTTGTTTTATCCTTTAGTTTAGGGGTTGTTAATTCGGCAAGTATTGAGATGGATGAAAATTTCAATTTGGGGGATAATGGAGTTATAAAAATATCTGCTAATTTCTACGAGCCGCTTAAAATTTCAGATATAGAATTTTATCGAAGACATATGTCTACTTCATTTGAAAATGTTGAAACAGTCAAAGTAGGAAATGAGCAGTTTATTACATTCAAGGTTCCATTAAATAAAATTCCAGATAATTATAGCATTAACACCACAGTGAAAGAAGAAATCCTTGAAGAAATACAAGAAAATGATATTTCGTCTTCGTTTAGTGTTTCAAATCATACCAGTAGTTTTTATTTAAATGAAAGTTTTAAGCTTGTCTCTGAAGGTTATTTAATTTTTATACAAAATCTTTTGGGAGAGAGTCTTGAGATCTCCATTAATCCCGAATCTGAAGAAGAAAGTTCTGGAAGTTTTTTGGAAAACCTTTTCGGGAAAAATTCTGTTAGTGAAAGCGAATCCGTTTCTCTTGGACCTTATGAGAAAAAAGGGATTGAATTCGAAATTGGAAATGAATCAAAATTAGTTAAAATTGAATTTGCTTCTGGAAATGAAAGTCAGATTGTTCTGGTTTATGAAAATGTAGTTATTAATTCTGAAGGAGAGGTTGAGGTTGTTGAACCTGAAAATAGTTCTAATGAAACAGAAAATAATGAATCTGTAGAAGATGAAGAAGTTTATATTGAAGAAAAAAATGAGAGTTCAGATTTTGAAGATGAAGATAGCTCTGGCAAAGACGATCCTAAAGAAAATTCTGGAAACGAAAGTGAGAGTCCTGTTGAAGGGAATGAAAGTACTAGCTCAAGTAAATTAGAAACGTGCTCTGATATGGCTGGAAAAATTTGTAACCCAAATAATGAAAGTTGTGAGGGGATAAAGAAAGATGCTAAAGACGGAATTTGTTGTATTGGAAATTGTGTTGAAAAAGAAGAAAGTGTTGCGGGAAAATGGGTCGGATGGGTCTTACTTCTTTTAGTTCTTGGGAGTATAGGATATGCTTTTTTGAAGAATAAAGGGAAGAAAGGGAAAGGAATAGATTTTGGGAAAGATAAAAAGTAGATTGATTAATTTCCTTCTTGAAGCTTTCTAATTTTGTTTTCTAAAATCTTTTTTTCTGCTTGAAGAATTCTAGCAACTTCATCATATTTGTGGAGTCTTCTTGTTATCTCACTAAACATCTCGGACATGTCAGAGTTCTTAAGAACAAGTTTTTCTGGGTATGTTATTTCAACGTTTGAGGGCATATATTTGAAAAGAATAACAATTAAACTAATTATTTCTTCAAGTTCAATTTCTACCTGAGCATAAGAGCTAAAAAATCCCTCTTTGTTTTTTACTTCTTGGGGCTCATGAATCTTTTTGCCTTCGACTTTTACTCCTTTTTCAGCGTCGATTTGTTTAATAAGATTTTCAAGAGTTTCTACTAAATGTTCTTTGGGTTTTCCAAGTACTTCGATAATTACTTCAGCGTTAATCTTGGGTGTTTCTGAACTCATTTTTATTTTTGTTTTTATTTTTTGATTTATCGAAAATAAATAAAGCCCCTAAAAATATGCAAAAAATTACTAATGCATAAAGAGAATATTTTTTATCTTCTTGTAAATCTGAATTTTTAGAGGTTTTTATAGTTTTTGGAGGTTCGGGGTTAAGGACAATTGTTTCTTTTAATATTTTATTCTCTGAGTTTTGTTTTGTAGTTCTTTCTGAATTCTCTGAGAAAGTTTCGGTTTTTTGTTCGGGGAGAGTTCTTGATGGGTCTTCTCCTTTTTCTGTCTTTTCTAAGTCTTTGTCATTTTCTTCAATTTCTTCAGAGCTTTCTTCTTTAGGGTCTTCCGAGTGAGTATCGGGAGAATCGTTGGAATCTGTGTTTTCTGAATCTTGTTCTGAAACGCAGGCCAATCCTTCAGATTTTATATTCTCAAGCGTTACTGAGCCTATTCCATAAGCTTTTGTTAAATCGTCTAGGGTTTCGTAAGGTCTTGAGTCAATTATTGCTTGGGCTTTTGCGGGGCCTATTCCATAAATCTCGTCTAGTTCTTCTAGTGAGGCAGAATTAACATCTATTTGGTTTTCAGAGCATAATGAATAGGCAAATGGAATCAAAAATAAAATTGTTAAAGTAAACAATAATTTATTCATTGAATTTAGAATATATTGAAATATTTAAGATTTTTTAGTTTTCTTTTTTAGATATTTTTTTTCGAAATCATCGTACTCTATTTGGATTCTATTTTTTATCTTCTTTTTTTTAGCGATTAGAATTTTTGGGAAAATTTTATTTTGTAAAAGCCATAGACACATTCCTTTTTCTGTTTGATCTAAATATCCATTTGATTTTACTTCTACTCCGAAAATGTTGTATTCTTCTGTATTTGGAATTCTTTTGAAACAAATGAAATCGGGGAAACCTGTCCCTATTACCATTGCTTTCTGGAAAGGATTATATTTTCTTTTTGCGGGAACGATTTTTCCGGTATTGCCTTCACGGTCGTAGTCAACCGTATTCATCCATTTGTCGACGATCCATCCCATTTTGGATAAATCTTCTCGAACACGAGTTTCAAAAACAGCTCCTTTTTGTCGATTCCTCTTACCTTGCTTTTTGAAATCAACCTCTTTTTTTATCATAGAATAGGATTGTTTTCTAAGATTAAAAAATGTTCTATATTGTTTAAGATATATTTTGGGAAATATAGTTTTAGATGTATCTTTTGGAATATATATTTTAGAGAATATACTTTATAAGATATAGTTTGGAGAGATACTTACCTGAATCTATTAAATATCCAACCTACTGAGATTATTACTAAGATTACTGGGAGAAACAGGATTTATTTCTGGCCATTTTAAATGATTATAAGTCTCTCGCATGAAGGGTTCTTCGTTTGTTTTGTTTTGCTCTATCAATTCCCTTCAAGAGTAACTCTTCAACTTTTCTTTCAAGTTCAAAGCCCACTTCTTCTGCAACAGAGGTTATTTCTTCGTCTTTTCCTTGAAGATCTTTAACCAGTTTTTTTATATTTGATTTTACAACGATTGCCATGTTTGTTTTAAGAGAGAAGAGTTTTTAAAATTTGTTTTATTTTTTTTAAGATGATTAGAATAAAGAGAAAAGAGGATTTTGAAAAATATTTTGACGAAAATAAATACCAAGTATTTTTATTTTTACAGCATCTGGGTGTCTCATACCACTCTTGGATTGTTCTTAATGAAAAAGGAAAATTTTCTAGGATTGAGGTTATTACAAAAAATTATTGGAAAACTCACAGCCACATAAGCCTAAGAGAAAATAGAATTACAAGGGCTGTTAAAGATCCTTGGGGAAAATTGGCTTTCATAAAAATAATCTACCTTAGAGATCTCTGTGAAGGAAAAGTTGCTAAGGAGATTATTGGTTTTTTGAAGAGTAAGTTGGGAGAATACAAATTTAGAAAAAGATATTTTTTATTTGGTCCGAATTGTAATACTTTTACTCAGGCGATAATAAACAAATTTCCTGAATCTGGATTCAAGCTTCCCTGGAATGCATTTGGCAAAGGTTATGCCAATAAAAATTCTTTTGATTAGAGTTCTCGGGAATCATAAGCCCAATGTAAGACTGCCTGTCTTTGTTTTGGTCTGCATTTAAGGTCTTTTTTGGAGCAATTATTCTTTATTTGGGAGATGTGTCTTTTAATTGCTTTCCACCTTGCTATCTGGCGTTTGTCTTCTTCAGGAATCCTTCTTCCCAAGTAATATCTGCAATACCATTGAAACCAACCCCTCGGGTCTTCAGGGTAAATCCATCCTTTCTTTTTCCAGACACTTAAGGGTTGAGAGGCATTTACTTTGAAAAAATTTATCTCTGCCAAATGTTTCTTTGTGTCTTTTGGGGCGAACTTTGCTTTTTTGAACCAAGATTGTGGAAATTCTTTTGTGCAATCTCGCATGTAAACCCCTCCGAAAACGCCAAGCTCTAGCATTTGTTTTGGAGTTAATTCTGGTTTAAATTCTGGATGAAAATTCTTTCCAGGAATTTCTGTTAGGTAATAAGAATAATTCTTTTGCATCCTATCATTAACTTTTACAACTTTCTTTCTCATTCTTTATGCTCTTTTTATTTTAGAAAAATTATTTCTTGTTCTTCGCCAAAGCGTGAACAATTGCAAACAAAAGAAAACCTGCTCCCAGGCCTATAAACATTCCTTCAACAAGAACGTCGTATAGGAAACCAAAACCCATTCCGAGGAATAAACCTGCAGGAATGAACAGTGCCCCTCTGTCATTGTCGTTGTTTTTCTTTTTATTTTGTTTTTTTGCCATGATTATTTTATGGGGTAATGGTATTTAAGTTTATTTTTTCTTCTTGGTTTTCTTTTCTGATTTTTCCTTAGAATCTTTCTCTTCTTCGGAGTGCTCTGGCCTCATTAATGGAAAGATTACACATTCTCTAATTGGACGGTTCATCATGAAGGAGAAGAGCCTTTCGCTTACTCCAAATCCGCAGGCAGGAGGCATTCCATATTTCAATGCTTCTACAAATCCTTCGTCGTGATCCATTGCTTCACTATCTCCTGAATCTGCAAGGGACCTTTGCTCCTTAAATCTATTTTCTTGATCTATTGGATCATTTAATTCAGAATAACCATTTCCAACTTCAGAACCTCCTAGAATAACTTGAAATTGCTCTACTTTTCTAGGGTCTTCTTCTGAACGTTTTGCTAAAGGAGCTAGTTCTACTGGTTGTCCAACAAGGAATCCTGGGCCAGAAATTTGTTTCCTACAGAATTTCCAGAGTAAATCAATCATCCTCCATTTATCAACATCAGGGTCAAAGTCCATTTTAAGTTCAGTTAATTTTTTCATAATGTCTTCCTTTGAAGCTTTGTAAATTTCAACTCCTGTTTTTTCTTTAATGAGACTTTCAAAATCATATCTTTCCCATTTTTCGGAGAGATCAATATTGTGTCCTTGTCTTTTGAATTGTAAAGTTCCAAGAACGTTTTGAGCAATTTCTTTATACATTTCTTCAACCATTTTCATCCCATCTTCAAAATTTGCGTAGCCCCAGTAAAACTCCATTTGAGAATAATCTTGTAAATGTTCTGCATCCATTCCTTCGTTTCTGAACTGACGACCTATCTCGAATGTTTTTTCATAGCCTGCAACAAGAAGTTTTTTCTGCCATAGCTCTCCCATTGAAATTCTTAAGTAAACATCTAAATCAAGAGCATTGTGATGGGTTGCAAAAGGCGTTGCTGCTGCCCCTCCTGCAGAGTTTTCTAAAATTGGTGTTTCAACTTCTAAGAAGCCTTTGTCAATAAGAAAGTTTCTGATTGTTGCCCAGAACTTTTGTTTTTTTATGAATAGTTCTTTAACTTCTTCGTCGGTAATAATGTCCAAATATCTTTTTCTTAATTTTTCTTCTTCGTCTTGAATTCCCTTGTGTTTGTCTGGTAAAGGCAGAATTGATTTTGTTAAAATTTGTAGTTCTTTTACAAGAATTGAAACCTCCCCAGTTTTAGTTTTTGTAGGGTTCCCTTTTACTCCAATTATGTCTCCTGCATCTACTTTCTTGAAAAGTTTAATTACTTCATCGGGAGTTTCTCCTTTCTGAAAAACTAATTGAATAAATCCTCTAAGGTCTTGGAGACTAACAAAAGATAACTTTCCGAAAGAACGTTTTGTCATTACCCTCCCTGCGACAGAATCAATTTTTTCTGAAACTTCGTTTTCCCCTAGCTTTGAATATTCTTTTTTTATTTCGGAAGAAAATTTTTTTCCTTTATGGCCTTCAAATTTATGTGAATAAGGATTTATTCCTTGGTCTCTAAGATCGTTTATCTTCTTTATTCTTTCATTAATTATTTGTTTTTCTCTTCCTGTTGGTTTTTCCATGAATAAGTTTGGAGAAGTGAGTTTATATTATTTTTTGTCTTTCTTGGATGTTTAAATTTGAGAAATCTTTGGGGCTAGAGACTTTGATTCGTTTTTTTCTGATTGGAGGGAATTATAATTTTCCATTAAATCTTTTAAGCAATTTGAAAGTCTTTTTTCTAGTTCAAGGGCCTCGGAAGAAATCTTTATTTGATTGTTCTCAATTTTGTATAACTCTGAAGCATCTTTTATTTTTAGAGTGATATCGTCTATATCTAGAGCTGCAAGAGAATTATATCCTGTTTCGTATCTCTTAAGACCGCCTGTTCTTGCGACGATTGATGTTCCTCCCTGAATTTCATTTTCATTTGTCATTAAATTATATCCTTCTTTAAGAGAATATGCTATGAAAGGCATTTTGTTCCTAGAGGCAAGATTGTAAAGTGCAGCTATTTTCCTTCCAGAATATCCTGTTATTAAATTTATTCTGTCATTATATTTTGATTGAGAAATCATTTCTTTTAATAAATTGAAGTGTGCTTTTCCTTCAGGATCATCGTCGGCATAGCTTCCAAATATTAGAAGATTTATTGAAGGATTAATGTCTGCATTTTTTTCGAATGCCCTTAATACAATTGGGAGGCCTTTCCAGTAATCAAATCTTGAACCAGTTACTATTGTTGGAGTTTCTATGTTTAGAGAGTTTCCAAAAAGCTGGTTTTTATTTTCATTTATCTCTCTTATATGATCTAGAAATTCGTCTTCTTTCATTCTTCTATTTTTTTCTGAAAGAGGGTCAATTCCAGGGTATTGTTCAACAATTCTTGCTTTTTGATTTTCGATTGGAGGAACAAGTCCTGGCTGAAACATTATTATTTTGCCTTCTTCTAAATTTCTTAAGTAAGTCTGAAATTTTTCCCAAACCCTAACTGCCCCGGGATTATTTTTAATTATTCCTGAAATATCTGTATGTAATCTCCATGCCTTGATATTTTTCCCATATTCTACAAGAGGGATTACTTGAGGATCTTCAATAAATATTGCTGCAGATTCTTCATCTTCAAAAAAACTTGAGAGAATTTCTGAGTTTATTTTGTTTGTTTTGTCTAATAAATCTAGTTTAAGATTAAGTTCTCTTTCTGAATCTTCTTCTGGGAGGTTTGGATTCCATAAGACATCGTTGCCTTGGAGAGTATTGTGAATTCCCTTAGAGATATCATAGAATTTGGGTGTTGTGGGATAAATTATGTGCCACTCTATTTCCATTCCAAGTTCAGCCATCAGAGGACCAATCGTTGCGAACATTTCTGCCGGGCCTCCTCCATTAAACGTTGCATTAACTATCCCCAGTTTGTTTTTTCCTCTGAATTTTAACTCTTTGGCAAACATTTCCAAATCCTCGATAATCTTTTTTCCTTCGGGGCCTAGTTCAAGAGTTAATTTTAACTTATAGTCTTGAAGAGAAAAATTGCTTTTTTTGAAACTATATTTTAGTCCTTCTCTAACTGAAAAGGAATTTATCTTTGAAAGTTTATTTAAAGAGTTTACAAGATAGCTCCAATTATCCTCGGATTTAATTGAATCGTTAAAAAAGTTATCTCTTATCGCTCTCGAAGCAAGCCTAACAGAATTTGGAGTTTTTAAGGAATATGCTTCTGAAATTAAATTATTTATTTCTTCTAAAGATTTTTTCATAGTGTCTTCTGGAATTTTTCCAGGCTCAAGAGTGACTTGCTCTTCAACAGAATCTTTTTTAGATAATTTTTCAGAAAGGATTTTTGAGAGAGAGTCTCCATTTAAGATATTTAGTTCTGATTTTTTTGGAAAATTTTCTTTAATAAAATTTTCATCAACAAGAGAAATTGCTAAATAATTTCTAAACATAGAAATAAAAGATTTTTTGTATGTTTGTCGTCGAGCGTTCTTTTCTATTCTTTTATACTCTTCTTCGTAATTTGCTTTTCTGTTCTCAGGGTTTATTCTAGAAATCTGTATTTTTTTCTCACAACTCTCTCTTTCCCCCGCTGGAACCATCCACTTTTAGAGGATGAAGTTCTTTATATTTCTTTTTATCCAAGGATATTTATATTCTATACTTCTTTTGAGCTCTATGAGATTTTTAATTGAAAATAAATCTGGAAAGAAAACTTTTGCAGTAAAAACTTTTAATAAAAATTTTAACTTTGTTGATTACCTAAAGAAAAAAGATTTTAATGAAGACAAAATGATGTATTCTACTCTTGAAATTTTTTCTAGTTTGGAAAATTATTTTTCTGGAGGAGGTGCAAAGAGAATAAAATTAAGAAGAATTGTGCAAGATCATTACCGTAGCTTTGAGGAAAATGATTTCGATCCAGTATTTCCGAAGAGAGAAATTTTAGAAAGATATGCTATTAGTTCAAAAAAAGGAAAGTTTTTGGATAGTTTTTATTTTAGGAAAATTGAATAAATTGGTTTTAATTATTCATCCAATGCCTTATTAACTAACCAATCAGCCATCTTCTGATGTTTGTTTTTTCTTGGAACGTGTTTGTAAATTACTTTTTTAAAATTCTCTTGGAGCTTCTGGACTTTTAGGAAAAGAGGTTTAAGTTTCGGACTTTTTACTGCGTATTCTCCTAAAAGTTGTTTTACTATTAATTCGGAATCAAGGATGCAAGTTAATTCGGAGGTTGTAAATTTTTGGGCTAGTTGGAGTGAACGTATAAGACCCATGTACTCTGCATAATTGTTTGTTTGTTTTCCTTTGAGCTTTTCGTAGTACTCTAAAAGAATTTCATCTCCGTCACGAATTACAACTCCTAGTGCAGAAGGTCCAGGGTTCCCTCTTGATCCTCCATCAGAATTTGTTGTTATCATTTTCACCTCTTTAGAAAAAAAGTTCAAAAGTTTTTATACTTTACTTTAAAATTAAATGTGTAACACCTTGAAATTCTTTATTCCCTGGAATTTTTCTGGTTTGACTTCAAAGTTTTTTACGTTTGTGTGTCTTGGGCCTTTTCTTGCTAAATCAATTAGTTTGTTAACTCCTTCCGGGTTTCCTTCCAGAAAAATTTCGATTCTACCATCATCAAGAGATCTTATAAATCCTTTTACATCGAAACGTTCTGCATTTTCCTTTATGAATGATTTGTAAAAAATTGCTTGGATTGCACCTGAGATATAGATTCTAACTGACTTTTTCATTTTCCCTATCAAATGTTTAAGGGGCGGGGGTTTAAAGGGTTTTTGATGTTCTAGATTTTGAGGTTTATCTAAAGATATTTAAACAAATTTGATTTATGTTTTATATGGAAATTAAAAAGGGCCTGATGCTGGTATTTGGAATGATTTTTGTTCTTGGATTAATCGGATTCTCTTCTGCGGTAGATGTTTCGGAGTTAACCTGTGAAAATGCTTTGAACTACAAAGAACAGATTGTGGGAAACGAAATTCCTAGTGAAGCCCCATTTAACGACGAAATAATAAATGTTTATATTTCTAATGAGACTTATGGGAATCTAGTTATCGAGGAATCGGTAATAAAGGATTTTAGTTGTGTTGAGAATGAAGATGCAAGTTACGAAATAAGAATAAAGGATTTGCAGACAATGAAAGATTTTGTTGAGTCGGAGGATTTTATTCAAACTTACAAGGATATGAAAAAGTCTGGAGATCTTGAAATTAAAGGAATTGGTTTTGGGAAGAAAATAAAGTTGGCTTTTGTTAATTTTGTTTTGAAGTTTTTCTAA
>CAYVFP010000007.1:0-1350 GCA_964451055.1 Candidatus Woesearchaeota archaeon | reverse complement strand
GGGAAGAAAATAAAGTTGGCTTTTGTTAATTTTGTTTTGAAGTTTTTCTAAATCCCTCTAAAATCTAATTCATTATTTACTACTGCAACTGTTTGAGATGCAAAATACATTTTTTCTCCTATTGAAATTGGTTTAAGATAATTTTTAAGACGTTTGAATTCTTTCTTTGGAAGTCCTTCGTGGTCGCCTATTAAAAAAGCACAGTCCTTTGGAATTTTTGTTTCTCTTAAAGATTCTCCCTTTTTATCGAGGATGAAGACCTCAACATTTTTTTGATTTAATTCTTCAACTAATTTTAGAAGGGGTTTCTTTTCTACGAAGCATTCAGGAAATACTTCATTCTTTGCGCCGGGTTTGTATTTGTAAAGAAGCTTTTGGATTATTTTTCCTATGTCTTTTTTATTTAATCCAAGTTTTTCGGTTACACGAATCTCTAAATGTTTTGGAGGATCTGGCATACCGTAAAAGACGAAATGAAAAACTACATCGTCACGGAAATCGTTGGAAAGATAAACTGCTTGAATGAAAGAATGAATTGCTATGTCCATTCGTCCTGCTTTCATTAAATCTCCCTGGCTTAGAGCTTTTCCAGAAGTTGCGGCTTTGCTTGAAAAATAAATGAAATGTCTTGTCATTTTTTGTATCCAAAAAGTTTATTGTATTCCTTATGATTAAATATATTTAAAACAAATAAAAGTATTTCTACTTTGCTTCCTTCAATTGTGTATATTAATCTCCAGTAGTTTGAAAGTTCTGCCCTATAGAGATTTTTTATTCCCTTTCTTTGGAGCTTTTTTGGGATTTTGTTTTTTGAGATAGGATCGCCGAACTGAGGGTTTTCTTTTAGGATTTCTTTTAATCTTTCAAAAGAATTAATTATAGATTTAGATTCTGGGTCTTTTCTCTTTTTTAGTTTTAAGTAGGCCTTTTGGCTTTGGCCTTTTAGAAAAACACGGACTTCTTTTCCTTGGAACATTTAGACCTCCAGAGAACCTTTCATCATCTTCTTTAAGTGTTCTGGTTCAGAATAAATCCATTGAATTCCTTTTGGGCCGTAGATTATCTTTCCACTTCTCCAAAGATATTCTAAAATTATCTTTAAGGTTTGATGCATTACTTGTTTTGGGAGATTTTTTTTTAAATCTGTAAACTTTATTGGAAGATCTCTTCTTTTTTCCAAAAAATCTTCTACCATTAGAACAGTATTTAGATTAGGATATCTTTTATTTCCCTGCATAAAGTCTGTTTTGTTTATTCTCAATTCATTCATTTTAATATCAATTGATATCTAAAAGAGATTATACTATATAAATCTTCTTGTTTTTAAAAGTAGTTATTAAATTTTCTTGT
>CAYVFP010000006.1:7231-14539 GCA_964451055.1 Candidatus Woesearchaeota archaeon | reverse complement strand
AACTCCCCTCTTACTCTAAACCCCATGACACCTGAAGAATCGATTCTAAAAGCAGGCGAAATAGCAAAACAAATTAAACTTTGGATAAAGCCCAAAATAAAAAAAGGAATGCCTCTAATTGAAATTGCAGAAATGATTGAAAACAAAATAAAAGAACTAGGAGGAAAACCTTCGTTCCCAGTAAATCTTTGCATAAATGAACAAGCAGCACATTACACTCCTGCCCCAAACGACGATAAAAAGGCAGAAGGGTTACTGAAAGTTGATTTCGGAGTACACATAGACGGATGGATTTCCGATACTGCATTCTCAATTGATTTAGAAAATTCTGAAGAAAATAAAAAATTAATAGATGCTAGTAAATCTGCCTTAAATGAAATAGAACAAAACATCTCTCAAGATCTAACTCTTGGGGAAATAGGAAAAATAGTCCAATCAGAAATAAATAAAAAAGGGTTCAATCCTATAGTGAATCTCTCGGGCCATTCAATGGAACAATACGACTTACATTCTGGGGTTTCAATTCCCAATATCGATAATAAATCTGATTTCTATTTTGACGAAGGCCTTTATGCAATAGAACCCTTTGCAACAAACGGAAATGGCCTTGTACACGACGGAGCAAAAGGAAATATTTATTCCTTATCTGAAGACAAAAAAACAAGAAACCCTTCTGCAAGGGAAGTTTTAGAATACATAAAAGAAAACTACATAACTCTCCCTTTTGCTTCAAGATGGATTTACAAAGAATTTGGAAATAAAGCAAAAATTGCATTAATGATTCTTGAAAGAGAAGGAATCTTACATCATTACCCTATTTTAACAGAACAAAAAGGAAAGCTCGTTAGTCAAGCTGAAAACACTTTTTTAATAAAAGAAGACAAAATTATTATAACTACAAAAGAAGATTAATTAAAATCATTCCAACCTTTTCCATTATATTTCCAGAAATCACAATCAATAAGATATGTCTTTCTTTCCTCTGGAACCCAAATAGCATTTCTTTTCTTATTTGAATCATTACAAGAAAATCCTATTATATTTGCCTTTACAACCTGCTTAATCCAAGAATCTCTTGCGTCTTCAAAGTCCCCTTGAGGAACATCTTCTAAAGTAATTTGACCCAGATCTCTGAGATGAATTCCAAGATAGCTTTTTTCATTAATTGTAGCTTCAACAAGACCATAAGGTTCAGGAACCAGAATTCCTTTTTCATAAGCCAACTTATTCATCTCAAATGCATTTTTGATAAAGTCCAAATTATCTCTTTCTCTTTTATTGAAAACTCTAATTCCTTCTTGATTTCCTAAAGAATAGAAATCGCAAAATTTTGAGCCCTCTTTCTTGGGCATACCTTCATTAAGATAAAATTTCTTAAAGTTCATGCAAGACATTAAAAATTAAACATATAAAAGTCTTTCTATCTAGTAACCATTTTGGAATAACAACATCACTGAAGATGATTCTCTATTGAGTCCCCATTCTCAGAGTAAAAATTTACCAAATTAACTTTGTCGTTAGTTTTTGCTACAAGATCATTAACCAAATTTGAACCTCTCACAAAATAATCTTTGCATTTTGAAATATAATCTGCTGTCTCTTCGGGAGAAAAAGCTGCAATATATCTTTCATATTCCTCAAAATTATTCTCAAAAAGATCAATTATCTCCGGGACACTCAATTGTTTCATAGAAAAACAAATATTAACTAATTTAAAACAATTTCTATTTCATAGTTTTGCTAGAACCCTTCTTCTTAAAATCAGACTTTTTCTTCAATGGCTCCTCGATTCCTTTCTCCAATGGGCCTTTCTTATCCTTATTACCTTTCTCCATCTTTTGAGCTTCCCCTTGAGAGGGCATCAAACTCTTAAGCTCATCCATTGAAGGAATCTTTTGTTTGCCCTCGTCTGATTTGGAAGAATCTCCTTTCTGTTCTTTAACGCTCTCAAAGGCCAATTCAAAATCCTCTTTGGTCACTTTCAGTTTCTTTACATCAGAGATATTATAATTCCTTTTTATTGAATTTATTCCTGCAAATCTGCAAACAGCCTCGATATCAGCCCCAGTCCAATCTTCAGATTCATCTGCAAATTTATTCAAATAAACATCTTTTCCAAGAGGCATATTTCTAGCATGAACTTTGAAAATCTCAAGTCTTGTTTCTCTGCTTGGAAATTCTAGTTCAACATGAGAGTCAATCCTTCCTGGCCTTAACAAAGCAGAATCAATCAAATCTTTTCTATTAGTTGCGGCGATAACCATCACATTCTCTAAATCCTCAATCCCATCCAATTCGGTAAGCAATTGGTTTACAACTTTCTCAGAAGAATCATTACCCATTCCGGACCCTCTAGATTTTGAAATTGAATCAAACTCATCAAAGAAGATTATCGAAGGTGCAACCTGTTTTGCTTTCTTAAAAATTTCCCTAACATGCTTCTCAGATTCTCCAACCCATTTACTTATTAGTTCTGGACCCTTTACAGAAATAAAATTTGCATTGGCTTCTGTTGCAACAGCCTTGGCAAGTAAAGTCTTACCTGTTCCAGGAGGACCATGTAACAAAACTCCCTTTGAAGGTTTAATTCCTGCAGCCGAATAAAGATCTGGCCTTAACAACGGCAACTCCACAAGCTCTCTAAGTTTTTCCTTAGCTTTTTTTAGTCCCCCAACATCGGACCACTTAACATTCGGTTTCTTAATTAAAACTTCCCTCATCGCAGAAGGTTCAACCTGTCTCAATGCTTCAATAAAATCTTTTCTCTTAATTTTAATCTTATCCAGCTCTTCTGCAGGCAATTTCTCATCAAGGTTCTTAAATTTTTTAAGATGAGGTTTCAAAGCCTTAAGCGCAGCCTCCTTACATAAAACTTCCAAATCAGCACCAACATATCCTATAGTTTTATTTGCAAGCTCATCAAAATTAACATTTTCTCCAAGAGGCATTCCACGAGTATGAATTTGTAAAATCTCTTTTCTTCCATCTTCTGCAGGAGGATTAATTCTCAATTCACGATCAAATCTTCCTGGCCTTCTCAAAGCAGAATCAATATCATCCGGCCTATTAGTAGCAGCCATAACAACTACTTGTCCTCTTGAACTTAAACCGTCCATTAAAGTCAAAAGCTGAGCAACAACTCTTTTCTCCGTCTGATCTGTACCTTCTCCTCGTTTAGGGGCAATAGAATCAATCTCGTCAATAAAAACAATTGAGGGGGAATTTTTCTTCGCCTTTTCAAAAACTTCTCGAACATGTTTTTCTGATTCTCCATAATATTTACTCATAATTTCAGGCCCTGCTATTGAATAAAAAGAAGCATCTGTTTCTGTCGCAACAGCCTTGGCCAACAAGGTCTTTCCTGTTCCCGGAGGTCCTGTAAGTAAAACTCCTTTCGGAGCACCAACACCCAATTTTTCAAAAATCTCGGGCTGCTTCATTGGCAACTCAACCATCTCTCTAACTTGTTCAATCTCTTCTTTCAATCCCCCAATATCTTCGTAATAAATTCCTGGACTCTCTGAATCTCCAGAATAAACTTCCTCACTTAAATTAAAATCAGTATTTCCTGTAACGACAAATGCCCCTTTCGGAACAACCTTTGAAACAATATATTTCAACTTATTTCCACTCGCTAAAATTGTCAGCTTTTGCTTAATACTCAGAGGATAATCTAAAAACTTAGAATGAACATACTCACTAGATTCCTTACTTAATCTTAACTCTTGAAGAGGCGAAAGAACAATCTCTTTAATTTCCTTTGGCTCTGCTTTTTTTATTCCCACATCATCTCCGATAGAAACACCAATATTAGAACGAATATTACCATCTAACCTTATCTTTCCAATGGACTCCTCTCCTCCAAATGCTCTAAGAACTTTTATGTAATAAGAATTCTTTCCTTGGAGTTCGATAAAATCTCCAGAAACAAGACCCATCGCCTTCATATCCTTTGAAGAAATTCTTGCTATACCTTTATCCACATCTTCCTGTAAACTTCCCAATATTTTTAGAAAAAAATCAGGGTCTGGTTTTTTCGAATTATTTTTTTTAGCGCTCATTTTCTCTTAAATCTAACCTCCAATATTCCATTATTAAAACTTTTTTCAAAATCTTTTTTTACTTTAACGGGAATTGTTTTTGTATAAGAAACATTCTGAGACAATTTACTTCTAAGATATTGTTTTACTTTAGACAAATCTTTCTTCAACGCCTCAACTTTTAATTGATCTCCTTTAAGACTTATCTCAACATCGTCTTCTTCAAATCCAGGGAGCTCGAAAACAAAATAGACTTCATCTTTTTCTTCTATATAATCAATAACTCTTTCTTCTTTCTCTCCTTGAACAACGTTACCATAAGAACTAGTTCTTGTTTTCCCAGGAATACCTCCTGCTGATCCAAAAAAAGCCTTCTCAATCTCATCAAAAAAATCATCTCCAAAAGGACTCATCCTAAATAACCTCCTGAACTTGTTTGGGCAATAGCCGACTTGGCCTTAGATAAAAATTGCTCTTCAATTTTTTTATAAGTTTCTAATGACTTCTTAGTAACACTTGGCTTAATCTTATTAGTAGCTTCCTCGAAATGTTTTTTATTAACTTCCTTAGCATTAATTGACTCTCTAAGTGAAATCATTGCAGCTTCCCTCACCAAGGCATCTATATCCGCCCCAGTATATCCATCAAGATCTTTTGCAAGTTTCTTAAGATTAACATCCTTTGCTAAAGGCATCCTAGATGTATGTATTTCTAAAATCTTTTTCCTCCCTTCTTCTTCAGGAGAATTAACCAATAAAATCTTATCAAATCTTCCTGGCCTCAAAATTGCGGTATCTAGCATGTCTGGTCTATTCGTAGCACCCAATACTAAGATATCATTCATATCCTCGAGACCATCCATCTCCGCAAGCAACTGATTCAAAACTCTTTCCGTAACTTTCTGTCCACCTTCAGAGCCTCTCTTCCCTGCAAGAGAATCTATCTCATCAAAGAAAACAACACAAGGGCTTACCTGTCTTGCTCTCTCAAAAATCTTCCTAACCCCTTCTTCAGATTTACCAACCCACATACTCAATAAACTCGGACCCTTAACCTGAATAAAATTAGCCTCCGATTCTTTTGCAACAGCTTTAGCTAATAGAGTCTTTCCTGTTCCAGGCGGACCATACAATAAAATTCCTCTACTAGGCCTTATACCCATTCTCTTAAAACTGTCAGGATATTTCAAAGGCCATTCTACTGCTTCCTTAAGTTCACTTCGAATCTTGTTCAATCCTCCAATATCTTTCCAACCAACATTTGGAGTCTCAACTAAAACCTCCCTCATTGCACTAGGCCTTACAACTTTTAAGGCATCCTCAAAATCTGAATGATTAACGATAAGTTTATCCAAAATTTCCTGAGGGATTTTATCTTCATCCAATTTTATATCTGGCAAATTCCTTCTAAGAACAATCATTGCTGCTTCTTTTGTCAAAGACTCTAAATCTGCACCCACAAAACCATGGGTTAAAGAAGAAATTTTCTCAAGATTCACATCATTTCCTAAAGGCATTCCTCTAGAATGAATTTTCAAGATACTTAATCTTCCTTTTTTATCTGGAACGGAAATTTCTATCTCCCTATCAAATCTTCCAGGTCTTCTCAACGCAGGATCAACAGAATTAGGCCGATTGGTGGCTCCAATAATAACAACTTTTCCTCTAGATTGAAGGCCGTCCATCATAGTCAATAACTGAGAGACAACCCTTCTCTCAACCTCTCCTTGAACATCCTCTCTCTTCGGTGCAACAGCATCAATTTCGTCTATAAAAATTATAGAGGGGGCATTTTTTTCTGCTTCCTGGAAAATATCTCTAATCTTCTTCTCTGACTCTCCATAAAACTTAGACATGATTTCTGGACCATTCAAAAGAATAAAATGAGAATCTGTTTCGGTTGCAACCGCCTTAGCTAATAAAGTTTTACCTGTTCCAGGCGGACCATGCAATAAAACACCTTTCGGAGGACTTACTCCTAACCTATTAAAAATCTCTGGATGCTTCAAAGGAATTTCTACCATCTCTCTAACTTTTTTAGTTTCTTCTCCCAATCCTCCAATATCTTCATAATTTATCGTAGGTATTCTCTCTTCAGTAACTTCAACGGCCTTTGGGTTAAGGACAACTTCTGTGTTCTCCGTAACTATAACTGGGACTCCACTAGGATTAGAAGAAATAACAACAAATCTTAATTGTGAAACCCCTCCTCCCAGATTTCCAAGACCCATTCCTCCAAACAAATCCCCAAGATTCCCAAAGATATCATTTAATTCTCCTAAATCATCACTAAGAATATCTTTTCTTCTCTGAACTCCTCCAAGAATAAAAACATCTCCCTTAATCAAAGCTCTTCCTAAAAGCCCCTTTCTTAATCCAGATGAATCTCCTTGAACCATAATCCCTTTCTGAGCAGGGGCAATTGTAACTTTGCTAGCTTCCTTAAGTTCTGCTTTTTCTAAAACAACCTCATCCCCAATACCAACTTTTGCATTTCTTCTAAGAATCCCGTCTATCCTTATAATTCCCGAGCCATAATCTGCAGGATAAGATCTATCTGCTATTGCAACCGTTTGTTTTTCTCCTTTAATTAAAATCGCATCTCCCCTAGAAATGCCTAAATCACGCATTATATTTTGATCTATTCTGGCTATTCCTTTATATGCATCATCCTGCAATGCTTCTACAACTTTTAATTTCACATTTGAGCTTTCCTTTTTTTTCTTTATCATTCTATTGCTTATCTTTCTCCTTTTTTATTACTTGCGTTCTATTTCTCTCTGGATGTGCAGAATCCGAGAATTGCCTTGCATGAAAAATCGGTTTGTTGTTCTTCATAAACCTGACCTCTCTTGTTTTAACAACTCTCGACTTCTTCCTTGAATTCTTGTACTCAGGAGTATTAAACATTAAACTTAACCTTCCAGCATCCTCAAAAGACATTTTAACCATATTATTTATCATTCTTTCCTGCTCTTGCATAAAATCCACAATTTCCCGAGGAATAGAAACTGCATATGAATTCCCAACCATCCTCATTTTCACCTCAAATTCTTTATTCTTAAGCCTAACAAAATCTTCATATTCTCTTTTATCTTCAGGATGAACTAAGACATTCCCACAATTATCACATTTCTTTGCTCTAAGATTAAATCCATTTCTCCTTACAACTGAATTCAACATCTTTCTTTCACATTTATCGCAGAGAATCTCGCAATCAAATATATCTACCATGTGTATACACAGAAGGTATATATTTATAAACTTTA
>CAYVFP010000006.1:3174-7131 GCA_964451055.1 Candidatus Woesearchaeota archaeon | reverse complement strand
CAATCAAATATATCTACCATGTGTATACACAGAAGGTATATATTTATAAACTTTATGGATTAATCCAGATTTAATCTTCAAAATCCAATATCTCATCAACAATCTTAAAAACTAATTCTTCCTCATACAGGAATGAAAAAAGAGGGCGATTCAAAATTTTTGTAAAATGGTGGAAAAAGAATCTAAATTCAAAAAGTTCTGGAAAAAATTTTGGTTTATTGTCTGGAAAGATGATTCCCTGAAAGGATGGATTATATCAATAATTTTCTTATTTATCCTAATTAAATTAGTTATTTTCCCGACGCTAAATCTTGTGACAGGAACTTCTTTACCGTTAGTAATAGTTGAATCTTGCTCTATGTACCACGAAGGAAATATCCTTTCTGATTTTGACGAATGGTGGGAAAATAACGACATGAAATATCTATCAAGAAATATTCAGAAAGAAGAATTTAGAAATTTTACGATGAAATCTGGATTTAATAAAGGAGACATCCTATTTGTCGTTGGTACAAAACCTGAAAAAATAGAAGTTGGAGATATAATCATATTCGAAGCACAGTATAAACATCCGATAATTCACAGAGTAGTCAACATTCAAGAAAAAGACGGACAGTTAGTTTTCTCAACCCTCGGAGACAATAACGAAGGGCAGCTCCAAAAAGAAAAAGAAATCTATCCTAATAGTATAATTGGAAAAGCAATAGCAAAACCTGCACCATATCTCGGTTGGGTGAAACTTATTTTCTTTGAACACCAAAGACCTGAGTCTCAAAAGGGATTTTGTAGCAAACAATAATCAAAAATTCTAAAACTGCCAAAGAATAAAAGGAAAGGGCAAATTATTTAAATAAAGCAAAAGTAGAATAAAAATGGAATTTTGCCCAAAATGTGGTTCTGTTTTATTCATGAAAGTAAAAAATAGCTCTTGCCAAAGATGTGGCTATACAAAAAAAGGAAAAATAGACCTCTCAACTTCAGAAAAAGTAGAAAGAAAGGGAGACATACCAGTAATAAAAGGAGATTCTGGATCAACAGCTCCAATTGTTAGTGAAAAATGTCCTAAATGCGGACACGGAAAAGCATACTTTTGGACGATGCAAACTCGTGCCTCAGATGAATCTGAAACAAAGTTCTTCAAGTGCGTTAAATGCAGCCATACTCGAAGAGATTATGATTAATTCTCAGATCAAAATAGGTAAACTTTTAAACAATTTAGTCTAATAAAACACATTGGCTCCGTAGCTTCCCAAAGGATGACCTCTTTGAGGCCTCAGCCTTCAAGTTGCTCGCTAGTCCATTTAATATTGGCTCCGTAGCTCAGCCTGGTCAGAGCACTAGACTCTTAAGGCAAGGTTTACCTTGACATTAAAACGAATTTCGTTTGGAGATATCTAGGTGTCGCGGGTTCAAATCCCGTCGGGGCCATTCACCTCTATACAAAACTCGACAAAGAAGCAATCTTATCTGAAATCTGGGGCAATTCTATCTTAAAAACATCTTCCAAAGAATTAACTCTTTTGACAGAAGGATGAAAATGCATCATAGACCTTTCATTATATTTTCCAACCACATAAATTCTTGGAAACCCATTAATCATATTACTAGAAATCGCAATCCCTTTTTCAGTAAACATATCTGTCCCACCTTCGTCAGAAATCATAACAAAAACGTCTGAATTTTTTATCGCCAAAGAAGTTTTATAAGAATGTTCTTCACATACTTTCTTATTCTTAGAATAAGGGTTTATTGATCCAATCTCTGCCCAATTAAAAGAAATCTTTTGGCCATAGTTTTCTAAAGTCTTTCCCAACTTCTTTATCTTATCCTTATGTCTCATCCTAGATGCAAAATACCATTTCATAAATATATTCAGAAAAAACCCTTAATAAGAATTATTGTGTTGCAGCATAGTTCCTAATAAATCAAATCTCTTTTTATTCCGAGCATGGTAGATTATCACCTCTACCTTACTTAATAAGAACCTGGATATTTTCTATCGCATCTGCAACAGACCTACCCTTCTTTGTAAGTTTAATAAGCTTTATTCGACCCTGCTTATCAAACTCCACTAGACCAAGATCTTCCAATGTCTGCAAGATCTTTACAGCATGGCTGTAAGTACAGTCCACTTCTTTGGCCAAGATACTACCATATCTCATCCGCGTGTTTTTCTTCAAAGACACCAACATTAAAGCTGGTTTTCTTCGAAAGAAAAGATCAAAGTTATCTTCCATCTTAACAGTTTAATATATATTTTGAGATATACCTATCTTTTTAAATATATTTAAAACTATATGTTAGAGACACCAGGTTACAAAAAATTAAAAACCCTTGGACCCTCTTATATAAAATGAAAATTCTAGCAATATCCGATATACATGGCGACGGTAATCTTTCAAAGAAAGTCGCAAAAAAAGCAAAAAAAGAGAAAGTAGACTTAGTTATACTTGCAGGAGATATAACTTGGTTAGAAGAACCCATGAAGAATGTAATAAAACCCTTTGCTGACTTAGGTAAAGAAATACTAATCATGCCAGGAAATCACGAAACTAATGATACTATTGCCGAACTAAAATTAACCTACCCTTCTTTAATAAATTTAGATCAAGGCCCCTTCAAAAAAGATGGAGTAGGATTCTTCGGAGCAGGGTATGGTTTTGAATCAGGACCCTTTTCGACAGACGAAAAAATGTTAAAAGAGAAATTGATAAAATCCCAAAAAAAAATAAAGGACTTAAGAAAAAAAGTTCTAATAACCCATTCTCATCATGAAGGCAGCGACTCTGAATTCTCTGGATTCGCAGGTTCAAAATCAATAAAAAAAGCAATAGAGTATTCTAAACCCGAATTTGCAATTCACGGACATATTCATGAAGCTTCAGGAATCTATGAAAAGCTCGGAAACACCAAAATAGTTAACGTTTCAAGAAAGCCTTTTATTTTTGAGATATGAGATTAACAAACCTTTGGAACCTATACTCAAATGCTTTTTCGCCATATTCTGGCATTACATAAAAGTTATTTAGCCAACTTAACTCAGAGGAATCAATTCTAACAAATCTCTTAATTTTACCCTTCAGAATTTTTTCATCAAGAGAAAGTCTTAATTTATTTTGGATTGGTTTTTGAATAAATTTATTTCTGGAAAATTCTAAATCTTCATTTGAAAAATAGCCGACCAGAGTCTTATTCTCAGGAAAATAAATATAATAATTATCCTCATTCAGATTCATAATGAGAGATTCCCTTACTTTTCCAAAAAAACTCTTTGCTTCCAACAAATATCCCTGGGCCATTTTACCCAAACTTAATCTTTGCAGGCTTATCTAAATTAAAGAGATAGGGCTGCATAAATTCAGAAATTTCTTTAAACTTGTCCAATTCAGGTTTATTAAAATAATTTCCAACCTCTTCTTTAAGCAAGTCTCTTTTTCCGTCCCTTAGCCTATATAAAGAATTTCCTTTGATTATCTCCTTTCCAAAAATTTCCTCGTTAAAGGTGAGATAAACAAAAATTGGCAAAGAATCATATTTATCTTGAGTATTAAAACAAAATTCTAAGCCTCTCTCAATTCTATCAAACCTTCTATCGCCTAAATTCAATTCGATATTTCTTTCACTATACCAAGGATAACAGCAATTAACCTCCTCAGAAGAAATAGCCTTTCCATTCAAATTAGCTTGATAAATATTTAACATCCTCTTTATATCTCCCGGCCTCGGAATAGTTAAATCATAAATTAGGGGATTAAAATTTAAAAAAAGAGCATTAGCACTATTCTTCATAAGCTTAAACCCTTCAGGATTATCTCTACTTAAAGAAGCATAAGACTCTATCGACATCCTTTAAAAAACTCGAAAGACTTTATAAAAATTTATGTTCAAAAGGGTATGCTTTAAAAATTTTCTAAAACACAAATAATTTAAACGTCCCAAAATAATGAGTTCTATATA
>CAYVFP010000006.1:0-3074 GCA_964451055.1 Candidatus Woesearchaeota archaeon | reverse complement strand
AAAATTTTCTAAAACACAAATAATTTAAACGTCCCAAAATAATGAGTTCTATATAAAATGCCCGAAAAAAGAAAATCTGCTCAAGAAAGAGCAATAGAAGGATTCACATTGTCAAAAGATAATTTTAAGTACACTACAGAAAAATTGACAAAACAAGGACCTCCTATTGAAGAAGTTTTAAAAAGGACCACTGAAAAAGAAATTAGGCTCCCTTCCACAGAAGCACCAACAAGAACTGCAACGAAAAAAAAAGCAAAAAAGAGTAAAGCAAAAAGAACGACTTCTAAACAAGAAACATATCTCCCTCCAGAATTAACTCTAAAGAAAAATGGATATGAGCTAGTAATAACAGAAAAGCCACAGGCAGCCTCAAAAATCGCGGCAGCTTTAGGAAGCTATGAAAAAAAGAACATTAAAAACGTACCCTACTATGAAGTAGACAGGGACGGAAAAAAGATAATCGTTGCCTGTGCTGTAGGGCATCTATTCACCCTAAAACAAAAAAAGTCTGGTTCAAAAATTCCTGAATTCGAAATCGATTGGGTACCAAATTTCTATGTTAGAAAAAAAGACTTCTCAAAAAGATACTATGACGTTCTCTTAAAGCTCGCCAAAAAAGCTGGAGAACTAACCGTTGCAACAGACTATGATATCGAAGGAGAGGTTATAGGAACAAATGTGGTAAATTTAATTTGCAACCAAGAAGACGCTAAAAGAATGAAATTTTCTACCCTAACAAATAAAGAGCTGAACGATTCTTATGACAATAAAGAAGATTCAATAAATTGGGGCCAGGCAATAGCTGGAGAAACAAGACACTACGTTGACTGGTTTTATGGAATAAATTTATCTCGTGCATTAATGAAAGCAATAAAAACCACAGGGAAGTTTAAAATAATGTCGATAGGTCGTGTTCAGGGACCGACATTAAAGCTAATTGTAGACAAAGAAAGAGAAATAAAAGCATTCAAACCTAAAAAATATCATCAAGCATTCATAACTACTTCAGATCCAGAAATAGAATTAAAGCATCCTAAAGATATTTTTAAATCGTCGGACTTACCCAAATTCGAAAACCTTGTCGGGGAAAAAATAAATCTTTCAACAAAAAAGTCAGAACAATCAATTCCTCCAAATCCTCCTTTTAACCTAACCCAATTACAAACAGAATGTTACAAGCTCTTCGGTATAACTCCTCAAAACTCTTTAAAGATTGCACAATCCCTTTACCTTGCAGGTCTAATTTCTTATCCGAGAACCTCTTCGCAAAAGCTTCCAAGTTCAATAGGATACAAAGAAATATTAGAGAAACTAAAAGTAAAATACAAAGTTGCTTCTTTAATCAAAAGAGATAAGCCAGTAGAAGGTGAAAAATCAGATCCTGCTCATCCCTCAATTTACCCTACAGGAAATGAACAGAAACTCGCAGGACAAGAACAAAAAGTTTATGATTTAATTGTAAAAAGATTCCTTGCACTCTTCTGTGAAGATGCAGTCATAGCAAAAAAAAGAATTTCTGGAAGCGTCAGAGATTTGCCCTTTAGCACAAATGGACAAGAAATAAAAAAGAAATCCTGGATGCAGTTCTACCCTGTAGCTCACAAGGAAAAGCAAATTCCAGACATAGAAGGAGAAAAAGAAATAATTAATCAAAGATTTGAAGAAAAAGAAACCCAACCTCCAAAGAGATATTCTCCTGCTTCAATAATATCCGAACTAGAAAAAAGAAACTTAGGAACAAAAGCAACAAGAGCACAAATCCTAGAAACTCTTTACGACAGAGGATACATAAAAGAAACTTCAATAGAAGCAACGCCAATAGGAATTTCTCTAATTGAAGCTCTTGAAAAATACTCTCCAATAATCATCGACGAGAAACTTACAAAAGAAATCCAAGATGAAATGGACGAAATAACAGAATCAAAAGAAAAAGATCTTAGAAAACGTGAAGAAAGAATACTCGAAAAATCAAAAAAAGCGATAACAGAAATAACAAAAGAATTTGAAGAAAAAGAAAAGAAAATCGGTTCAGAACTTGTAGAGGCTCAACAAAAACTAAGAAAACAAGAACAAAAAGAAAACACCTTAAACCCTTGCCCAAAGTGCAAAAAAGGAAATTTGAGAATAACTTACTCTCCAAAAAACAAAAAGCATTTTATCGCATGTTCTGCTTATCCTGAATGTAAAAACACTTATTCTTTGCCCCCATACGGAACAATAAAACCTTCTGGAAAAAATTGTGAAAAATGCGGCTTCCCTTTGATGATGAGTTTACAAAAAGGAAAAAGACCTTGGATTTTTTGTTTCAACGATGAATGTCCTACAAATAAAGAACGTATAGAAGAATATAGAAAAAAACAAGCTGAAAAAGCTAGAGAAAATAATTCTGGAGATTAAATGCCTCTTTTGGAATTTTTATTAAATCATCAAACCATTTAATCATTAGAAAACTCTTCTTTTAAATTAGACAAAAATATCCTAAGATTATCTCGAACTTAAAAATCAACACTCGCAACCTTCTTTTTTCTCATCAGTTCCACAATTACAATCATGCCCTTCATGAGAATGCGTATGCTCTTGAGGCTTAAAATCAAAAGGTCCTTCCTGAATATCAACTAACTTAATTTTAAAATTCAAAGTCTTCCCAGCTAAAGGATGATTCAAATCAAGCTCCACCGAATCTTCTTCAATTTTATTAATAACTGCAGGAATTTGTCCTTGAGGAGTTTGAATTCCAATTTGCATTCCTTCTTTTATCTCTTCGGGAAATTTGTCTTTAGGAACTTTTTGAATATATTGAGGGTTAGGTTCTCCATAAGCCTCTTCAGGTTTAATTGTAATTTCTTTTTCCTCTCCTTTTTCCATTCCTATAACTGCTTTATCAAAACCCTTAATCATCATTCCTGCACCTGCAATAAACTCTAAAGGCTTTCCACCATGAGCAGCACTAGAATCAAAAACATCTCCTGAATCTAATTTACCCTCGTATTCAACAAAAACTTTGTCCTTTTCTTTAACGACCATACCATGTCAAAAAAACTATGCCTTTTAAGTGTTTTGGTAAAAACAAACAA
>CAYVFP010000005.1:12721-15277 GCA_964451055.1 Candidatus Woesearchaeota archaeon | reverse complement strand
TCACAGCCTCTCATAAAACCAATTATAAACAACAGCCAAAACATACCCTGTAATAAACCCATAAGCCAACCCTAGAACACTTCCAACATAAGTCCTCTCATATCCGCACTTACCATACAAATCCAGAAAAACTCCAACCATCTGAGGCATAGCATAAATCAATTTATCAATTAATGTAATAGCAAAAACAACAAGCCCGAAAACAATTCCAAAAGAAATCTCTTTCTTAAACACCTCTAACTCTTTTTTCTTCCTTGCCATCTTAAAAATAATAAGTCCAAAGACTTTTTAATTCTATCTAAAATAGATAAAGATCATTCAAAGGATTATATTTTGGGTCAGAAAAATTCTTTCCTCTAATCAAACTAATTCCATCAACAAAATAACCTAAAGCACGATAAAACCAATTCCCTTTCTCAAGCTTTTTCAATCTCTGATATGCCGAAGGGTTATTTTCCTTTAACAGTTCAGCATTTGGACCATCAAGAACACTATCTTCCAATTTGTTTTTTGGCATACCCTTCAGAGGGGTCCTTAACTTAAAAAATTATTGATTTCTCTCTTTATCATAAAAATTATTAAAATTATAATTAAAACTTTTTTCTGCATACTTCAAAGTTATTCCTCCAAGGTTTTCAACTTTCTTCCCCTCTAGATACATAGAATCAATCGAACCCTCAGGATTTCCATAAATTTCATATCCATTAAAAACCATCTTATAATTCTCTGATCCCTCATACAACTTAACTTTTCTCTTCCCCGTTCCAGCCTGAGCTACTTTTCTATAATCATTCTTTTCGCTGCTAGAAAAAAGGTTTTCCTCCATAGAATTTCCTGGAAGAGTAATCAAAGCTCCTGCCAATAACAAAATTTTTCCTAAATTTTTCACCATAGCTCTTCAAGAAAATCTTTGACTATATAAATTTATCCTCGAGAATCTACCCTAAATTATACGATTTCATCTCTTCAACACTAATCCCAAAATACTCCCTATAGGCTTTAGTAATTGCTGCATCTTTTATTAAATTGTAATTCGGTCAATATTCTGCGCATTCCTTAGCTGAAAGATTCTCAACTAAAAAATGATGTTTCTCCTCAATTTCTTCTAAATCATCCTTTAACTTTTCAAAATCATTCTTAATTTTTCTCTCCAATCCTTCATCCATAATAAAATTAAACTTCTTTGGTTAATAAAAATTATTGTAATCTAAAATATATTGGAAAATCCTTTCAAAACTTAGGCTCTTTTCTCAATCTTTTTCATTCCACCCATGTAAGGTTGCAAAGCCTTTGGAATGTTTATAGAGCCATCTTTATTCTGATTATTTTCCATAACAGCAATCAACGCCCTAGGCGAAGCGACAACAGTATTATTCAAAGTATGTGCAAACTGAATTTTCCCATCCTTTTCATATCTAATTCCTAACCTTCTTGCTTGAGCCTCTTCCATATTTGTACAAGAGCCCGCTTCCCAGTATTTCTTTTGCCGAGGACTCCAAGCTTCAACATCTGCAGACTTAGCTTTCAAATCTGCCAAATCCCCCGAACAACACTCCAAAATCCTAACCGGAACATTCCAATCCCTAAAAACCTTAACTGTATAATCTAACATCTTTTCATACCATTCATAACTTTCTTTAGCCTCGCAAATCACAATCATTTCTTGTTTCTCAAATTGATGAACTCTGTAAAAACCTTTCTCCTCAAGCCCATGAGCTCCTCCCTCTTTCCTAAAACAAGGAGAAAAGGCAGTCATACAATAAGGAAACTCTTTCCCGTTAAGTTTTTTATCTTTAAACATCCCAATCATCGAATGCTCCGAAGTTCCGACCAAATAAAGATCTTCATTTTCAATTTTATACATCATCGCATCCTTCTCTGCAAAGCTCATAACTCCATCAACAACCTCAGAACGAATCATAAATGGCGGAATAACAAACTCAAATCCTTTTGAAATCATATAATCCCGAGCATAATTAAACAAAGCATAATGTAACCTAGATAAATCTCCTTTCAAATAATAAAATCCATTCCCTGCAACTTTTCTTGCATTATCAAAATCAACCCCTCCAAGTTTTTCGGCAAGCTCAGCATGATTAAAAATTTCATAATCTGGAACTTTTGGTTCTCCTTTAGGAAATCTTTTCAATTCAACATTCTCTGAATCATCTTTTCCAATCGGAACAGAAGGATGAATCATATTCGGAATTTTATACAGAATTCCTCTAATCTCTTCCTCAAGTTTTTTACGTTTATCTTCGGATTTTTTAATTTTATCGGGAATTTTCTTAGCTTCTTCAAGTTCAGAATCTGCATTCTTTCCAGCTTTCTTCAACTCACTAATTTTCTTAGAAACAGAATTTCTCTGAGCCCTAAGCTTATCTTCGTCACTTTTCAGCTTTCTCCATTTCTCATCAAGCCTAAGCACATCATCAACAAGTTTAATTTTTTCCTCCTGAAATTTCTTCTTAATATTTTCCTTCACAGCTTCAGGCTTTTCTCTAATTAAATTAATATCAATCATGACAAACAAAAGAGCTAAGGTTATTTAAAATT
>CAYVFP010000005.1:8367-12621 GCA_964451055.1 Candidatus Woesearchaeota archaeon | reverse complement strand
TATTTAAAATTATTGAAACCTCTACTAAAACACAATAATCTTTATTAAACATCCCTTCAATAATTCCTTATGGAAAAAGAATTTGATTGGGAATACTTAACTGTTCTATTCCCAGAGTTTTTTAACAGCTTTGAAGTTGAGAAAAATGAATTTTTAGAAGAACCAGTCTTCCACAACGGAACAGTAAAATTCAAACTAGAAGATTTTCTTGTAGACTTGAATCTAGCTCAAATGAAACCTTCCTGGATTAAATCAGATGAAATTGACAAAGCTTACCATAAAATCTCAGAAGAAATTTATAATAGGGTTAGTTCAGAACTAGAACAATCTCTAGATGAGCTAAGAGAAATTCAAGACCTCTCAAGAAAAGTTAAAGAACAAGATGATCAAAGCAGTCTCAATACACATGTTTCCATGGAAAATTCATTAGACAGAGTAGGTATTTATGATTATTACTCCTTTTTTCCAAATCCTGGAAATAAACCAAATTCTCCAACAGATTTCTTAGAAGAAATAAAAAACATTCCAAAAGAATTACTTAGCCCCTCGGCAAGAGAATACCAAAAGTTAGCTCAAAACACCTGGAAAGGAAAAGAAAGAAAATCTGGAATAATTTATGGAAAAACGATTCTCGAAGCACTTGAGAACACAGATAAAATTTACAAACTAGCTCCAACATTCAAAAAAATTTCAAGAGATTTTTAAAATATCTAAAGAGTCTCTTCAAGAAAACTATAAAAACCCTAATTAATAATTAAAGATATGTCAGAGGTGGTAACAAGTATAGGTTCTAGCGTTTCGGATTTGTATAACATCTTTCTAAGCGGAATGCCTGCTGGATCCCAAAAAATAATCAACCTTCTCTTAATTGTATTATTCGTAACAATTTATGCAATACTTATCTGGAATTTTTATAGATGGATTTCAAAACGTGAAATTCTAAAGCTAAATGTCTGGATAAAATCAAGAACAAGTAGCCCGGGAGGTTCAAGATTTTTAGGGGGAGTTTTTTATATTCTTGAAAATCTAGTTTTGCTTCCAATAATAATTTTCCTCTGGTATTTGTTTTTCACAGTTTTCCTAGTATTCCTTACAGAAAACATGCCTTTAAGTTCAATATTAACAATCTCGGCGATAATAATAACCGCAATAAGAATGACTGCTTATTATAATGAAGAAGTAGCTAGGGAACTTGCAAAAATGCTTCCTCTTACTCTTCTTGCAGTTGCATTAACCCAACATGGAATTTTTAATTTTTCAGAAGTAATAGAAAATTTATCTCAGATACCAAATTATATCTCAGAGATATGGATTTATTTCATATTTATTTTTGTTGTAGAATTTGTCTTAACAATCTTTGATTTAATCTTCAGATACTTTAGTTTTTCAGAAGATGAATTAGTTGCAGAAGAAAAAGAAGAAATCAATTAGTTTTATTTGGGATGTCTATGGCCTTTCCGAAGCCTTTCCCTTAATGTTTCAACCTCTTTACGTCTCTCAGATTTATATTTATCTTTATCGTTTCTATTTTTCTCGATTAATTTAGAGGTATATTCTCCTCCAAGAAAATGCGGCAAGATAACATAATCTGCTCCTAGTTTATACAAATCAAGAGCATCTTCTATTTGTCTTGCAGTGAGAATCGCGGCAGTTTTGGACTTATTTCTCTTAAGAACATTCATAATTAGACTATTAGTCTCCATTTCCGGAATCGTAGAAACAATCAAAAGAGATTTATGTAACTGCAAATCCTCTAAAAATTCAGAGTCATCTACGTCCCCATAAATTGCATTAACTCCCATTTTATTCAAACTCTCAACCACATTAGGATTATAATCTACAACCAAAAAATTCTTAGTAATCTTAGAAAAAGATTTTATTATTGAAAAGCCAATACGATTATACCCCAACAAAACATACTTGAAATTTTTCTCTGGAATAACTCTTTCTTTAATCTTTTTCTTTTCGAAAATAATCAGAAATTTGGAAATCTTTGAATAAATCCAATCAGAGTATAGAATCATATACGTAGAACCTGTAATTGTCAACAGCCCAATTATCGTCACAAACGAAAGAATCTCTTGAGTAACTGCCCCTGTTTTAACTCCCAGCGCAACCAATATCAAAGAAAATTCAGAAATCTGTGCAACGGTCAGCCCCGCCATAAAGCCTGTCCTCTTCCCATATCCAAATATTCCCATCAAGGCCATAACGATAATTGGATTACCAATCAAAATAAACAAAGAAAGAATTGCAGCAGGCAAAATAAGACTTGAAATGTTTCCAAATGCCATTTGGCTTCCAAGGATTATAAAGAAGAAAATAATAAAGAAATCCCTCAACGGCTTAAGCTTTGAACTAATCTCGTAGCTGTAAGGAGTCATAGAAAGCATAATTCCTGCAATTAAAGCCCCAACTTCTATAGAAAAACCAGCATACACAAATAAAAGAGAAAGTCCGAATCCCCATGCAATCGCAAACAAGAATAAGAATTCCTGAGATCTTGCAACGAATTCGCTAAATTTTGGTAAGAGGTATTTACTAATAGGAACTAAAATCGCAACAAGCCCAATACCCTTCAAAAAAGTAGAGAACAAAACATTTCCAGAAGAATCAGAACCTGATAAAGATGCGACAACAATTAAGATAAGAATCGCAACTAAATCTTGAACTAACAAAAATCCAATAGAAATTTTTCCATAAAGTTTCTCTAAGGCATCTTTATCCGAAAGAAGTTTCATTATTATAATTGTCGAGGAAAAAGTCAAAGCAATTGCAATGTAAATCGAAGTCGTTGAAGAAAAACCTAAAAGCATACAAATACCATATCCTATTACTGAAGTAAATACAATTTGCCCTATTCCGGTTATCAAAGAAACCTTTCCAACTTCACGAATAACCTTCGGAGAAAGGTGAAGCCCAACGATAAACAAAAGAAATGCAATTCCCATCTCTGAAAAAAGACTTAAGGAATCTCCGCTAGGAGTAAGATTAAAAATAAATGGTCCAACGAGGATTCCTGAGAAAATATAACCAATAATAAGTGGCTGTTTCAAAAGCCTCATCAAAACAGAAACTCCCAATACAATTAAAATTACTAAACTAAATTGAATAAATACGTTGTCCATTCTTCCCTCTTTGAGAATATAATAATAAAATACTATAAAAAGGTTTTTAAACCGCTCTTTTCATTATTCTGATATGTCAAGAGCGAGATTAAAATCTCTCAATTGATTTCCATAAATAAAATGTCAAAGGTAAGAATAAAACTCAACTCCACGGATATAGAAATGCTTAATGAAATTTGTGGATCTATCCAAGATTTAGCCAAAAAATCTGGCATCACAATTTCAGGCCCAGTTCCACTTCCAACAAAAAAACTGAAAGTTACAACAAGAAAATCACCTTGCGGAGATGGGACAGCTACTTTCGATAGATTCGAAATGAGAATCCATAAAAGATTAATTGATCTTCCTGCGAACGAAAAAGTTCTTCATCATATCATGAAGATGAAAGTTCCAAAGTCTGTAAACATCAAAATTGAAATGAAGGATTAAAATTTATAGATTATTTTTTCAAAGCGTTTTCTTTCATCCTATCAAACAAAGATTTCACAAACCAAAAATATTTGATTCTTTGCTGCTGATTCAATAAAGATATGCCCCTATTTCCTGTTGAAATTTCTATTTCCAAAGAAGATTCAGATCTAGGAATCCAAAAACTATGGTGATCATATCTCTCATAACTTAAGGAATCTCTAGGATTTAAGAAAACTATTAATCCTTCCATCTGAAATTGTTTACCGTCTTTTATTTCATAAAAACCTTCAAAATACTTCTCTGAAACCCCATCAATTTCATTTAGACTAAGCAAATTATTCTTCCCTAAAAGCAGTCTATCTCTCAAAATAACATTTATCCTTTCGTTTGCTTCATAAATAGAAAATTTGTTGTATTTTCCAGGGTATCTTTCTTTAAACATTTTGTAAAGGTTATAAGTCATCAAATTAAAAAGTAACTCTCATTTAAATAAAATTATATTCTAGAGAATGCATTTAATGATTAAAATCCCTAAAACAATTATTCAATACCACAATAATTCTTAAAAGCTTATTATTCCATTAAATATTGAATGACCCGTAAAATAAGCTCAATAACAGAAGAAGAAATAAATAAAATTTTCAAAATCTCTGAAATTGAACGAAAAAATTATAATTTCTAATGAAGGAATTTTCTATAAAAATGGAATTCCTTG
>CAYVFP010000005.1:6373-8267 GCA_964451055.1 Candidatus Woesearchaeota archaeon | reverse complement strand
ACGAAAAAATTATAATTTCTAATGAAGGAATTTTCTATAAAAATGGAATTCCTTGCTGCAAAAAAACTCCTATCCCAAACTGCTCAAAAGTGTCTCAATATTTAATAGATCAAGGATTCAGATTTGAATACAATATCTAATAACCGCCATCTTTTTAATCTCACTAATCTTCTGAAATAAATGAATTTCATAAACTTCTTACTTTCCGCTACCCTGTTCCTAATAATGATAGGAGTTGGCTCTTCAATAGAACTAAAAAAACTAAAAAAAATATTCTCAAAGCCAAGAAGATTAATCCTCGGACTTATTCTTCAGGTTCTTATTTTTCCAATGTTTGCTTTCTTAATTGCATTAATATCCGGTCTTCCTCCAAAATATCAAATTGGAATAATTATTCTTGCGGCATGCCCTGGAGGAACAATGTCAAATTTTATTTCATACCTACTCAAATGCGATACTCCCTTATCTGTAGGATTAACTTCTACAAACAGCCTCGCTATTTTATTGACAATTCCTCTTTATCTTACATTATCATTTACAATTTTTACCGGAAGTTCTGTTTTTATTGATTTACCTGTTTGGACAATCGTTTCCCAAGTATTTTTTCTTTTAATAATTCCCGTATCTATTGGAGTTTTTTTCAGAGAATACAAAACAAAAACAACTCTAAAGCTCCAAAAACCAATAAAAATAATCGCAAGCATCCTCTTAATAATTTTCTTTGGGATAAAATTCTTAGCACAAGGTCCATCTGGGGCAAACCTAGAACTAAGAGCCGCTTTACAAATAATTCCTTGGGTTTTGGCTCTAAATATTGGAGGACTTTTAATAGGTTACCTTCCTTCAAAAGCCGCAAAATTAGATATAAAAACTTCAACAACAATGGGAATAGAAGTAGGGTTACAAAATACAGTTTTAGCATTGCTAATTACTGATGTCGTTTTAGGAAAACCAATGATTGGACACCCTGCACTAGTTTACGCTCTTTTCACATTCTGGACAACCTTGGCCTTTGGATATTTAATGCTACATAAAAAAAGAAAGCGGTAAAGCCCAAGAAAACCTTTATAACTGAAAAATTCTTTCAGTAATTCATGGATATGTTATCAGGGGTGGTACTGTTTATTTCTGGATTAGGAGCCGGAGCAATAACTGGGCTTATCGGAGCATCGGCAGTAACATTTATGGCAGGAATTTTAGTAGCTTTCTTAGGATATCCCGCATATACTGCAATTGGAATAAGTCTAGCAACAGATGTATTTGCTTCTTCTACCGCAACATCAATATACAACAAATTTGGTAACGTGAATATAAAAAAAGGGTTAACAATGGGAGGTTTTGCAATAATATTTGCATTTCTTGGTGCATACCTCTCAAGGTTCTTCCCAGAAATTGCCCTTGGGAAAGGAGTAATTTTAATAACAATTTTAGTCGGATTAGATTTAATAAGGAAACCCCTAAATATTCAATTCACAAAAGCAAAAACTCTTAATTTTTATTCTTACTTCAGAAACAGACCACTTTTTGCATCAATGTTTTTTGGGTCTATTGTAGGTTTAATCTCAGGGATTTTCGGAGCAGGAGGGGGATTAACAATCCTTGCAGTCTTAACAATTATAATCGGAATGAAATTTAAAAAAGCTGTAGGAACCTCTGTAATGATTATGACTTTTATTGCTTTAGCAGGGGCAATAGGACATTTTATACATATTCCAATTCCATGGAGGGAAATAGGAATCGCTTCTATTGGAGCAATTATAGGTGCTGCAATCACGACAATGTTCGCAAACAAAAAAGACGAAAAGAAAGTCTCGATAATCGCGGGAATAACTTTACTTTTAATTGGAGTAACAATTTTCCTCAAAGATTATATTTTTAGTATGTTTAGAAATTT
>CAYVFP010000005.1:0-6273 GCA_964451055.1 Candidatus Woesearchaeota archaeon | reverse complement strand
AAAACCCTTATAAATAATTCCCGCTTCATTGACATAGAGGTGACGGTAAAATAGCAAAAGATTCTAAAAAACAAAAATTAGTCCTGCCTTTCAAGAAAATTTCAATAAATGATGTTTCTCTTGTTGGAGGAAAAAACGCTTCTCTAGGAGAAATGTATCAAGAACTAAAAAAGAAAGGAGTTAACGTCCCAAATGGTTTTGCCACAACCTCCGACGCATACTGGGATTTTATAAAACAAAATGATTTAGATAAACATATAAGAGATATTCTAAAGAACTTAAACACTCACAACACAAGACAATTAATGAAAAAAGGAAAACAGATTAGAAATTTAATTCTCGATTCAAAATTCCCAGAAGAACTAGAAAAAGAAATAGTAAGCGAATACAAAAAGCTTTCAAACTCATACGGAGAAAAAAATACCGACGTTGCAGTAAGATCCTCAGCAACGGCAGAAGATCTTCCAAACGCAAGCTTTGCTGGGCAACAAGAAACATTTCTTAATATCCAAGGAGAAAAAGAATTATTAAAAGCATGTAAAAAATGCTTTGCCTCACTATTTACAGATAGAGCAATATCATATAGAGTAGATAAAAAATTCAATCATTTCAATGTCGCACTTTCTATAGGAATTCAAAAAATGGTAAGAAGTGACTTATCAGCAAGCGGGGTAATGTTTTCAATAGACACTGAAACAGGTTTTGAGGATGTTGTTCTAATTAATTCAATCTACGGCTTAGGAGAAAATATTGTTCAAGGAAAAGTAAACCCCGATGAATTCTATGTCCATAAACCAACACTAAAAAAAGGGTACAATTCAATAATCTACAAAAAACTCGGTGAGAAAAAAATGAAAATGGTTTACAATAATTCTTCAAAATACACAAGAGTTTCAACAAAAAACATTCCAGTAAAATCTGAAAAGCAAAAAAAATTCTCAATAAACTCTAAAGAAGTTTTAAAGCTAGCAAGATGGGCAATGAAGATAGAAGAACATTATGAAAAACCAATGGACATAGAGTGGGCAAAAGATGGAAAAACAAACAAATTATTCATTGTTCAGGCAAGACCCGAGACAGTACAAAGCCAAAAAAATAGAGACTATTTCGAAGATTATTATTTAAAAGAAAAAACAAATATTAAAATCTTAACCGAAGGAAAAAGCATCGGTTCCAAAATAGCTTCGGGAAAAGTTAACGTGATAAAAGACGTAAAAGACATTCACAACTTCAAGAAAGGCCAAGTTTTAGTAACAGATATGACAGATCCCGATTGGGAGCCAATAATGAAAATAGCCTCTGCAATTGTAACAAATAAAGGGGGAAGAACCTGCCATGCCGCAATTGTTTCTAGAGAAATGGGAATTCCTGCTATTGTTGGAACAAACAATGCAACTGAAAAACTAAAACAAAAAGAACAAATTACAATAGATTGTACTCAAGGAGAAACAGGATATGTTTACCAAGGAAAAAAAGATTTTGGAATAAAGAAAATAAACTTGAAGAAAGTTCCAAAAATAAAAACTCCTTTGATGATGAATATCGGAACCCCAGAGCAAGCTTTCGAGTACAGTTTCTTACCAAACAAAGGAGTTGGATTGGCAAGAGAAGAATTCATAATAAACTCCTCAATAAAGATACATCCAAATGCATTAATAGACTTCAAAAAACTAAAAGACAAGAAATTAAAAAAACAAATCAGTGATTTGACTGAGGGCTATAAAGATAAATCAAAATTCTATGTGGACAAACTTTCTGAGGGAATCGCAAGAATTGCCGCATCATTCTACCCGAAAAAAGTAATTCTAAGACTCTCTGATTTCAAAACAAACGAATATAGAAATTTAATCGGAGGAAATCTTTATGAGCCAGAAGAAGGAAACCCTATGCTCGGTTTCAGAGGGGCCTCAAGATATTATAGCAAAGAATTCCAAAGAGCATTTGAACTTGAATGCCAAGCGATAAGGAAAGTAAGAAAAGATTTTGGCCTAAAGAATTTAAAAATAATGGTTCCTTTTTGCAGAACAATAGATGAAGCAAAAAAAGTTACAAAACTCCTCTCAAAATACGACCTTAAAGCTGGAAAAGATGATATGGAATTATACATGATGGTAGAAATCCCTTCAAACATAATCTTAATGGATAAATTTTCAAAATATTTCAATGGATTCAGCATAGGGTCAAATGATTTAACCCAACTAACTCTTGGTCTAGATCGTGATTCAGAGATTGTAACAAAGATTGCCGATGAACGTGACCCTGCCGTTTTGAAATTTATAAAAAGTGCAATAGAAAAAGCACATAGAAATGGAAGATCAATTGGAATATGCGGTCAAGCCCCAAGCGATTTTCCAGAATTTGCTCGGTTTTTAATAAAAAACAAAATAGATTACATCTCCCTTAACCCAGATTCTATAATTCCTACAAGAATTGCCTTGAAGAAAAAATGATTTATTAGAATTTTAAAAAATTGAGTTACTTATTCATAAATTTAATTTTGCCTTCTAAATCTGCCCATTTGACGCCTTTCGTAGTAATTTGTTCCTTTTCATTCTCAAGAAATGGGCCAAACTTACACTCTTCTCTAACATAATCATTTTCCCTTAGATAAAATAGAACATCAAAAATCTCTTCTTCTTTCAATCCAATTAGAGGACATTTATTGTTTTCTTTTTTCTCCTCACTATATTCCCAAACTAAATATTCTTTAGCTTTTCCTCTAATCAAATTATTGTAATCCATGCAAATTCAATCAAACACAAATATATAAAATTAATTAAAAAAACAAAAATTAAATATTCCTTAACGGAAAATTAAGAATTACTTCTTCTTACCTTTCTTTGGTTTAGTTGCAGGTTTCTTGTCAACTTTTTTAGTAGCCTTTTTCGCCATTTCAGACCACCTCCTTGATTTATTATACAGGCCCAACTAGTTTATATTCTTTTCTATGTTTTCAAGCATTTTGTAAAAAAGAAAATTTTAAAACCCTAAAGAAACTAGAAATAAGATGAATGCAGCGTCGAATGAGGAAGAAATTAGAAAAAAGAGGAGGATAAAAATCTTTATAACTGTAATAATACTTATAGCATTAGTAACTGTTATTGCTATCCCAAAAAATAAAATGACCAGAATAAAACTTGAAACAACTGAAGGAGACATTCTAATAAACCTATATACAGACATGCCTATAACTACTGGAAACTTTGAAAAACTTGTTTCAGAAGGATTCTATGACGGAACGATTTTCCATAGAGTAATCCCTGGTTTTATGGTTCAGGGAGGAGATCCTGAAGGAACTGGAATGGGAGGTCCAGGATACACAATAAAAGACGAATTCACTCATGAAGGTGGAAACAAAAATAATCGTGGAACAATCTCAATGGCAAATGCTGGCCCAAACACCGGTGGCTCACAATTTTTCATAAACCTTGTAGACAACAATTTCTTAGATTCAAAGCACCCTGCCTTTGGAAAAGTAATCGAAGGAATGGAAGTTGTTGATAAAATTGCTCAGATTCCAACAAACTCAAACGACAAACCTTTAGAGGAAGTTAAAATAATCAAAGCAACAATCGTAAAATAATTATTTAAAATAGTTTTTTATTTTTTGAGTCATCACTTCTATAGATTCTTTATCCAAATAATCCAAAACCCTGTTTTTTGGGACCCACTTAACATCCTCTAAATCACTTGAAGGAATTACTTTAGAACTTTTAGAAAAGCATTCATACCATCTACCCTCACTTTTGCTTGAAGGAGTAACTGAAGAATCAATATATTTTATTGCAACTATTTCTAGTCCTGCTTCTTCTTTTAAACATCTTTCTAATGCAAACTTATCGGTTTCACCTTCCTCAATACCCTCTCCGGGAATATGCCACTTCCCAGCTAGTTTCTTTAAAGAATTAGTTTTTTTCTTTCCAATTAGTATTTTTCCCTCGTAATTAACAATGCCTATAACTGCAGCCATATAAAAAACAAATCAGAAACATTTATAATTATTTATATAATCAAAATTAAAATGGAAATAAATTATTGCAAAAATACTAAAACTGGAATAGAATATTCTTATCAAGAATTAACCGAAGTCTTAGCACTTTCAAACGGACTCTTCTATTCTTTTCCTGTAAGCGAATCAAAAGTCAACCATCTTGATGGTTCTTTCGTTAAAAGAATAACTACAAACCCTTTTGAATTTGAATTGCTAAAAGAAGCGGCAAAAGATTTCAATTACCGAAAAGGAAAAGAAATAACAAGTAAAATAAAGAACTTTAATGGCTTAGAAAAAGCACATCAAAAGATTTAAATAACCTCTAAACCAAATAACATAATGGAAAAAGATATTGGAAAAATCCCAAAAAACGACACAACAAACATTATGATAAGAATCGATGATTTTGCTGATAGAAGAGGTCTAACAATTCGTGAATTTGTTGAATCAGAAAGATATACTGGTTTCACAAAAGCCGGAGTAAGGATTCTTGCTAAAGATTTCAAAGCTTTTAAAGAAATGATTAATTCAATTCCAGATGAAGATATGGAAGATATTGCAGCAGAACAACCAGAACAGCCTGCAGAGCAAAAAACTCTAGACTCTTCTGAGAAAGGAACTCCTTCAGATGAAGAAATTGGAGATATGTAAATTTTCTTAGACTATCTCAAAATCTACAACAATTTTATCACTATCCCAAAACTCTTTTAAATAAAATTCTTTAAGTTCAAACATGAAAAAATTATTTATTTTTGGGGCTACAGGAGATTTAGTAAAAAGGAAAGTTTTACCTGCATTAAAGAATTTCGAAAATTTAGAAATAATCGCATTAGGAAGAAAAAATTTATCTGAAGAAAAAATAAACGAAATTAAATCTGAAATAAAAAACTCAAAATATTCTCAAATAAAATTTTCCGATAAAACAATTGATTGCTTAGCTTGCACTAAAGATTTAGATAAGAAAAAAAAGAATTATTTCTACGTCTCACTCCCTCCAAAAAACATTCTTCCTACATTAAATTTATTTGGAATTTTAAAAAAACAAGGTTACAATATTAGAGCTCTTATTGAGAAACCCTTTGGAAATAGCCTAAAAGAAGCAAAATTTCTTGTCAAAAAAATAAAAAAGCTAAATCTAGAAAAAGAAATATTTCTTTCGGATCACTATATTTTTAAAGAAAATTTTTTAAGAATCCCAAAAAAAGATTCTTATAAAAAAATAAAGATAGTCTCTCTTGAAACATTAGGCATAGAAGGAAGAAACTATTATGATGAAGTGGGGGCAATAAAAGACATGGTTCAGGGACACTTTCTAAATATGTTATTCAAAATAATTCCAGAAAGTCAACTAAAAAATTTAAAAATCAAATACCTGAAAACTTCACAATACCAAGAATACCAGGATGAAATCAATAAAAAATCAAAAACAGAGACATATGCGAAGATAATTCTTAAAAATTCAAATCTAGATATCGAAATGGAAACTGGAAAAAAAGCATACAAAAAAGAAAGCTATATACGATTGGACAACAAGGTTTATTCTCTGATAGACGAATCAAATCCCTACATAAAAATCTTCGAAGATTTTCTCCAAGAAAAAAGAGAAAATTTTCCTTCTATAGAACACTCCATTAAATCATGGAAAATAACTGAAAAAATCTTGAAAAAATTATAATTTGGGAGATTATGAATTCTTATTCAAAACAAAAAATTTATAAAGTGTAATGAATACATATTCATAATTAAACATGTTCTTTTAAAAGAACAGGAGAAAATAAAATGCCAAACAAGGACGGAACAGGACCAAACGGAAATGGACCTAAGACTGGAAAGCAACTAGGTAATTGCGAGGGTGCAACCCCTTCTCAAAGAAGAAAGCACGGAAGAGGATGCAACGGACCTAGAAGATGCAAAGACTAGTTCCAAAAGACAAAATTTAAATTATATTTTATTCTTTATTATTAAAAATGCCACGGCCCAAATTAAAAAGAAGGATAAGGGGAAAGCCCCACTCAAATTATTTTAAACCTGCAGGAATACCCATAAAAGATTTAGAAGAAACGAATCTTGAAATGCAGGAATTTGAAGCAATAAGATTAATCGACTTTAAAGGAATTCCTCAAGAAAAAGCTGCAGAATTAATGAAAATATCTCAACCTACTTTCTCAAGAATATTAAAATCTGCGAGAGAAAAAATTTCTCAAGCAATAGTTCAAGGAAAGGCAATAAAAATTGAAAAAATTTAAATAAGATTATTAATATACATTCATATAAAATGAAAT
>CAYVFP010000004.1:14900-17077 GCA_964451055.1 Candidatus Woesearchaeota archaeon | reverse complement strand
TTTAAATAACGGCTCCAGGCTGAAATTAAAATTTCGCCTATGTTCACCATTCTAAAGAATGGCTCCAGGGAGATTCAAACTCCCGACCTCCGCCTTTCTCAACAGGTAAAGTTGGGACCAAAATATTAAATTTAGTCTTACTTCCATTTGCAATCAAATGTTCATGACTGGAACTCTGTCCTGTCCGATTCACATTTGTCTTGAAATGTTCATGAGAGCGGCGCTCTAATCAGCTGAGCTATGGAGCCGTATCAAATTAGTTTTACAAGAAGAAGTTCGTTTAAAAGATTTTTTATTATAGCTCTGTTTAAGAGTTTAGACTTATTTCGAAAGAGCAGTGTCTAGTTCTGCTTGTTCTTTATTCTTTCTTTTGATGTATCTTGAAAGATATCCTGCAATCTTGTTTCTCATTTTTTTTGAAGGCATTTCTTTTCCAAGTATTTTTTTGTTCTTTTCGAAATCTTCTGAAAATTCAATTCCTTCCGTGATCATTTCACTTGCTGCCCTTTTAACTTGTTTTGATTTTATTTTTCCCATAAGTATTTGTGATGAATTAGTTTTTTAAAGCTTTTGTTATTCAAATTTTTCAAATTTATCCAGTTTTTGAATGGCTTCAATCAAATTCTCTGTTTTTTTCGCAGGTTCTCCTAAGCTTAAGATATAGTATTCTAATCCAAACTCAGAGATTTTTTTATAGACTTTTGTTATGTCTGCTTCTGTTACTCTTTTTTTGTTGAAAGCAATGACGATTTTCTCTTCTTCGTTTTCTTTTATTTTAAGAATTAATTCGTTTTTGTTGAAGTTTATGATGTCTTCAATTTCTCTGTTTTGGGATTTTAGATATTCTTTTACATTATTAAAGAATTTTTCATCTTTTGTGGAAGTAGACTTCTTTTTTGTTTTCTTCTTTTTGGGACTATTTTTTTTCTTTTCTGTTTTTTCTTTGGATTCTTCTTTGATTTTGTCTTTTTCTTCAGTTTCTTCTTTCTTTTGACTAGGAGATTCGCTCTTATTTTTATCTTCAGTGCTATCCTCTTGGACCTGTTTTTCTCTTTCTTGTTCTTTTGGATTTTCTGGAAGAGGAGTTTCATTTTCCAAGAAATATTTCCAATAAATTATTCCTTCTCTCTCTTTTGGGAAAGCAAAGTCTGTTATTGCTCTCAATGCAACTCTTATTGCTGGCTCTTGTTCAGAGTCTTTTAATATCTTTTTTTCTTTTAATCTCTCAAATGCATCTTTTTCTTTTGATTTTAAAAATTCATGGGCAAAGCTTTGAAGTTTTTCTTCTTGACCGGAAAGATAGTAAACAGGAGAAGACCCTACTTTCATTTTTGTTATTTTTAGCCTTTTTTCGGAATAGAGTTCCGAGAGAAAAGCAGATGCAAAAATCATATCTGTTTGTATGTGTCTTGCAATTGCCGCGGGCAAGCTAGGCCCGTTATTTTCTAAGAAAGAAATTATCTTGTTTTTTACTTCGGAAAGATCTTTTGTTGGCATAACAGAGAAAAAGGGTTTGGAGTTATAAATGTTTTTAGAAGAAACAGAGGTTTCTTGACTTCCTATTAATAAATTTGATTCTAAACTTTTACCCATCCAACTTCATAATAAGTTATTTTCCCTTCGTTATCAAGAATTGCTATAAGTAACTTTTTTCTTGTTGAGTGTGCGACACGATTTCTTGCTGCGAACTCACTTAAAGAAAGTTTGGCACTTTCGGAATTTGTAAAGACAAGCCATTTTGCATGTTTGTGCTCTAAACTTTTATTTTGTGATTTTTCATAAACCCTAAATTCCGCTCCGAATTTTAGAGCACTTTTTACAAGATATCCTTTTTTTCTTAAATCTTTGAAGACAGGGTATTTTGTTTGGAATTTTTTATCTAGTCTAGAAAATCTTTTTTCGATTTCTTCTTTTGTCAAAGTTTTATTTTTTTGGATTAATTCTGCTTTTTTTAATTCAACTAAATAGTATGCTTCGAAAACAGAATATTCAATTTTTTCAAGTTGTTTTTCTCCGAACTTAGATTTTTCAAAAAGAGTAAATGCTTCTTTTGAGTTTGAAGTTATTTTATTTTGGGTTATTTGGAGAGTTATCATAATTTAAGGTATATTTTAAGGTATATAAGATTTTTTAAATTAAGAAATGATTATTTTTGTATGGGGGGAATAGTCTCAATT
>CAYVFP010000004.1:0-14800 GCA_964451055.1 Candidatus Woesearchaeota archaeon | reverse complement strand
GACAAAATAATAAAATTTAGAGAGACGCCTGAGAAGGATTATTTTAAACCAAAGTCTTTTTTTTAGAATATATTGTAGGTTCTACTTCTAATAGAATCTCATGGAAGAATATTTCTAAATATCCTAAAGAGGGGGAGTATCTTATTTCTTCTAAAATTTGGGGTTTCTTTCCAAAATCAACTGTTTACCCTATAAAGAAAATTAATAACCTATAACAATAATTTATTAAAACCCTAATCCTATTGTCTTCTTATGGCAGAAATTGATTTTAGTTCAATAGAAAAGAAATGGCAAGAAATTTGGGATAAAGAAAAAGTCTTTGAAGTTTCAGAAAAGAGTTCTAAGCCTAAATATTATATTCTTGAAATGTTTCCTTATCCGTCTGGAACAGGGCTCCATATAGGTCATGCTTGGAATTTTTTGATAGGAGATATTATTGCAAGAGTTAAAAGGCTTCAAGGATTTAATGTTATGCATCCTATGGGGTATGATTCTTTAGGTCTGCCGGCAGAAAATGCAGCAATAAAAGTAGGAACGCATCCTAAGGAATATACAGATAATTCAATAAAGAATTTCATAAGACAACAGAAGACTTTTGGATTAAGTTATGATTGGTCTAGACTAATTAGCAGTGCCGAGCCTAGTTACTACAAATGGGATCAGTGGATTTTTCTTAAGATGTTAGAAAAGGGATTGGCCTATCAAAAAGAATCGAATGTTAATTGGTGCCCTTCATGTAAAACGGTTTTAGCAAATGAGCAAGCTCAAACGGGAAATTGCGATAGGTGTGATACTAAAGTTCAGGTTAAACATTTGAAGCAATGGTTTTTGAAAATTACAGATTATGCAGATGAACTCTATGAAGGAATTAAAAATTTGAAAGAGTGGCCAGATAGAACAAAAGCGATGCAAAGAAACTGGATTGGTAAGAGTTACGGAACAGAGATAGAATTTGAAATAAATGGAAAGAAATGGCCAATATTTACAACAAGGCCAGATACTATTTTTGGAGTCACCTTTATGGTTGTTTCTGCGCAACATTCAAAACTTTGGGATTTGGTTACCAATTCAGAAAAGCCTAAAGTTGAAAAATTTTTAGAAAAGCTTAAGTCTGTTTCTGAGAAAGATTTAGCAGATATGGAGAAGGAAGGAGTTTTTACAGGAAGTTATGCAGTTAATCCCGTGAATGGAGAGAAGGTTCCAGTTTATGCAGGGAACTTCGTTGTTGCTGATTATGGTTCGGGAATGGTTATGGCAGTGCCTGCGCATGATCAAAGAGACTTTGAATTTGCGAATAAATACGGCATTGAGATAAAACAAGTTATCGATAATGAAGGAGTTTCAATAGATAAAAGAGCATATACAGAATCTGGAAAATTAATTAATTCTGGAGAGTTTAATGACTTGGAAAATACAAAGGCGAAAGAAGAGATAGCCGAGTGGCTTAAAGAAAAAGGCGTTGGAAAAAAAGTTGTTAATTTTAGATTGAGAGATTGGGGAATTTCAAGGCAGAGATATTGGGGAACGCCTATTCCTGTGGTGCACTGTGAAAAGTGCGGAACCGTCGCGGTTGAAGAAAAAGATCTTCCTATTGAATTGCCGAAAGAGGTTAAGTTTGGGGAAGGGAACCCCCTAGAGACAAATGAAGAATGGATTAATGCTAGATGTCCCTCATGTGGAGGAGAGGCTAAACGTGAGACAGACACAATGGATACTTTTGTTAATTCTTCTTGGTATTTCATGAGATTTTGTGATCCTAAAAAGGATAAAGAAATTTTTGAAAAAGAGAAAGTTAAATACTGGTGCCCTATTGATTCTTATGTCGGAGGAGCAGAGCATGCTTGTATGCATTTGATTTATTCTAGATTTTACACGAAATTTCTTGCAGATTTAGGATTGATTGACTTTCGTGAACCAGCTGAAAGATTATTTCACCAGGGATTTATTTATGGAGAGGATGGAGAAAAAATGAGCAAGTCTAGAGGGAATACCGTTGATCCTTTAGATACTTCAGATAAATATGGCGTTGATGCTACAAGATTATTTTTGGTTTCAGTCGCTTCTCCAGACAAAGATTTTAATTGGTCTGAAGCAGGGATAATTGGTAGTTCTAGATTTGTAAACAAGATCTTTGATTTTTTTGAAAGGGTTAAATTTGGAAAAGATTCTTCAGAATTGGAAGTTAAGAGAAATAATGCCATTAAAAATTTGACAGATTATTATAATAACTTTAGATATCGAAAAGCAACTATTGAGCTTAGAGAATTTTTTGATATCCTTGATTCAGAGAAAGAAGTTTCTAAAAAAAGTGCTGAAACTTTTTTGAAGTTGTTAAATCCTATCTGCCCGCATATCACTGAGGAATTATGGGAGAAGATTGGGAATGAGGGAATGATTTCTATTTCAGAATGGCCTAAGTATGACGATAAAAAGCTTAAATTTAGTAAAAAGGAAATTGATTTGAATTCTAAGATTATACATGATGTTTCTGGACTTCTCGAAAAGCTCGAGGAGAAAGGCAAGAGCTTATCAAAGGTTTATCTTTACGTGATGCCTTTTGAAAAAGAAAAGGTTGATAAAGAAAAGATTTCTGAAGAAATTGGGAAAGAAGTTTTTATTTTTGCGACAAATGATAAAGATAAAATTGACCCCGAAAATAAAAGTAAAAAAGCTAGGCCAGGAATGCCAGGGGTTTGGTTTGAATAAAGATGATAAATAAAAAACAACTCATAGATGAACTTGAAACAGAATTTGAATCTTTTAGTAAAAATTTTGGTTTTAAACCTAGTTTAGAAGAGCTTGATGAATTTTTTAATTTGAAAAACGATGTTCTTTCTAAAGGCTTTGTACCGGAACAATTTCAAAGATATATTTGCTCATTAATTGGAGAATATTTTAGAGGATGGCATGGTTATTTGAATGGGTTGCTTGTTCCTAATACAAATTATTTTGCAAATCAGACAGAAGCGAAACTCTTCAATAACGAAAAAGATAGGAAGATTATTTGGGAGCTTATAGGTAGTGCGATGGAATTCTCTTCTGAAAGCGCAGTTGTTAATTTGGAGACTAATTCTGAAGACATTAAAAAGTTTATCGAGAAGTCCTATAATTATTGTGCTTCAGATTTTAGGCCTAAGCTTTTGGAGATTTTGAAAAGAGTTAATAGCGCTTGGGAATCTAAATAATCCAATAAATAGCTTTTTATAAGTTTAGATTCTTTTTAAGATATGTTAAATAAGAAAACAATCTTTGCATTTATTATTGGAGCAATTTTTGTTAGCTTTTTTGCTTCTTATGTTTTTTTCAGTGGCTTTGATTATCCTAAGGGATGTGGCGATGGAAGCTCATTTGAAAGCTGTTCTAAAATGAAGCCTTATTATTGTAATTCTCGAGGAGATTTGGTTCAAAGAGCTTCTATTTGTGGTTGTGAAACCAATTTTAGTTTGGAAGGAGATAGATGTGTTTCTGATTATTTTAATGAATCTTTTTCAGATAACTTTGATTATGTTTTTAATGGGAATAAAGATAAAATTAAATTAACTCTTTATGGAGGAGTTATGGATTATTTGGATTCTCTTCCAAAAGGCTTGACCCTGAAAGAAAACCAGACTGTTTCAAGAAAGGAGTTTAAGATTCAGAAAATTGATTATGAAATTCAAATTGAAGCATTAAAACCTTTGGTCGCTGAGATAGAAAATTTAAATGAAAATAAAGACTATCAAGCCAAAATTGCAATTAGTCTTGTTCAGAATATTCCTTATGTTGATCCTCAAGAGATTCCTCTTTTTGGGGGAAGATTCACTGGACAGGTTTCGAGATATCCTTATCAGGTTTTAATTGAGGATGCTGGATGGTGCGAAGGAAAATCAGATTTACTTGTTTCGGTTTTGAGAGAATTAGGCTTTTCTACTGCTTTTTTTTATTTTCCTGAGAATAATCATGAAGCTGTAGGTATTGCTTGTCCGCGGGAATATAGTTTTAGGGAAACAGGATATTGTTTTGTTGAAACTACTGTTCCGACAATGATTTCTTATTCTGATGGACCCTATGATTCTTTTTTTGAACTTTCAGAGAATTTTGAATTGGTGGAGTTCAGCGATGGAATTAGTCTGACTGAAAAGATAGAAGATTATAATGATGCAAAAACTTTTTCCCGGATAAATAATAAGTTTTCTGAAATTAACGCAATGTCTAGATATGATCAGCTTGTTTATAAAAATATTAAAGAAAAATATGGGATGAATTAATCCGGAATTAATTATTCGATAATTGCCTTTATTCTTCTTACTCCAGATCCAGAGGATTGTTCTTTTTTTATTTTGAATTTTCCTATTTCTTTTGTGTTTTTTACGTGGGGTCCAGTGCAAATTTCTTTTGAGAAACTTCCAATGGTATAAACTGAGACCTTGTCTCCGTATTTGTCGTCGAAAATTCCTTCTGCACCAGACTCTCTCGCTTCTTCTAAAGACATCTCCCTTCTTAGGACCGGAATTCCCTCGGAGATTTTTTTATTGACTAAATCTTCAATTTCCTTTTTTTCATCATCTGTTAGTTTTCTGTCAAATGAGAAGTCAAGTCTTAATCTTTCAGGGTTAATGTTGGATCCTTTTTGTATAATTTCTGAGTTGTTTAGAACCTTCTTTAATGCTGCTAAGAGAAGATGTGCTGTAGTGTGGAGACGTGTTGTTTTTTCTGAATCATCCGCGAGTCCAGATTTGAATTTTCCTTTGGTTGCAGTCCTAGATAGTTCTTGGTGTTTTTTTAATTCTTTTTTGTAACCTTCTTCATCTATTTTTAGGCCTTTTTCTTTGGCTATTTCTTTGGTCATTTCTATCGGGAAACCGTAAGATTGGAATAATAAGAATGCAGTTTTACCGTCGAGTTCTTTTTTATTTTCCGCAAATTTGTTAAAGAGATTTATTCCCCTTGTTAGAGTTTTGTTGAATTTTTCCTCTTCTTTTTTAAGGGTTTTAGAAATTTTTTCTTCTTTTAGGTTATATTCTGGGTAAATTTTATTTATAGGTTCAACTAAATTTTGGGTAAAGTTTTCAACACCTATTTTTTTCCCATAAATTACCGCTCTTCGGATTAATCTTCTTAAGACATATCCTTGTTCTGAATTGCTTGGCTGAATGCCGTCGTTAATTATAAATGCTGCCGCCTTTATGTGATCCGCAATTACTCTCATTTCTTTTTTATTTTCAGAATATTTCTTTTTTGAGAGTGATTCAATTTTTTCGATTATCGGCTTCCACATTTCTGCTTCATAATTATCTTCTAGGTCATTCAGAATTGTGAGAGTTCTTTCGACTCCCATTCCCGTGTCGATGTTTTTCTGAGATGCTTCATTATAGTTTCCCTTTTCATCTTTGGTGTATTGCATTAAAACATCGTTCCATATTTCTACCCACTCCGAATTTTTTGGATCAAATTCTCTTGGAGGCTCTTTCGTTTTAGATTTCCAATAAAACATTTCTGTGTCTGGTCCGCAAGGTCCTGTTTTCCCTGCAGGTCCCCACCAGTTGTCTTTTTTTCCAAGATAAGCAATTCTTTGTTCTGGAATTCCTAGAGACTTCCAAATTTCTGCAGATTTCTTATCTTTTGGTGCGTCATCGTCGCCAGAAAAAATTGTTACTGCCAATTTTTCTTTTGGGATTTTTAAAATTTTTGTAAGAAATTCAAATGAATATTTTATAGCCTCTTCTTTAAAATAATCTCCTAGAGACCAATTTCCCAACATCTCAAAAAAAGTATGATGTGTTGTGTCGCCCACTTCTTCTATATCTCCTGTCCTAATGCAACGCTGGATGTTTACTAATCTTTTTCCTTTTGGATGTTCTTGTTTTCCTGAAAGAAATGGCACTAAAGGATGCATTCCTGCTGTTGTGAAAAGTACCCCGGTATTAGTAATGTCTTCAGGGATTAGAGAAGAATTTTTTATTTCTTTGTGTTCTTTTGATTTAAAAAATTCTATGTATTTTTTAATTAATTCTTTTCTTTCCATTGAACTAGAATAAGTTTGAGGGTTTTAAATTTTACTTTAATGGAGATTTCTTAATTTCTCCTGGATTTCAAGTAGTTCAGATTCTATTTCGTCTTTAGGTTTTGTTTTTGGAGTTTTTTCTGGTTTTTCGGTAGCTTCTTCTACTGCCTCTTCTTTTTCAGGTTCTTCTTTTTCTTCTCTACTTTCTTTTACAATCTTTGGAATTTTTGGTTTTGGCAAGGAAGATTCAAGGGATTTAACTTTTCTCCTCATTTCTTTTAGTTCTTGATAAATTGCTTGTTTTTTATCTAGCTCTTTCAATCTATTTTCTTTGAAATTTTTTAGGGCTCTAGTTACTCTTAGAATGTCTAGCTGAGCATGGAGAATATCTCTCTTGTATTCTTTTGATTCTTCTCTATCAAATCTTACATGGACTAGAGTTTCTTTTTTCATTTTATAATTTAGAAGTTAAATCTCTTTCTATTTTTTCTATCTTTGATTTTAAATCTTTTAAGTCTGCTTCCCATTCTATTAATTCTTTTTCTTCTTTTTCTTTAAGTTGTTTAGTTTCAGAAAGAAGTTCTTCTACTTCAGAAATTTTTTCTTTTGTTTTTTTAATGAATTTTATGCTCTCTTCAAATTTATCTATTCTTATGAATACAGGTCCTTTTTTTTCTTCAGGAACAGACTCTTCTTTCTTAATAACCTTTTTGAGAGGTTTTGGTTTTGGAGGTTCGGGAATTTCTGTTTCCATTTCTGAATCATCATAATTCGCATAGTCTTCTTCGGTTGGGAAGATATTTGGATTTTCTGGAAGAGCGTTTGTTGGTTCTTCATAGGGGCTATTCCTATCTCCTTGAACAGCGTGCTTTATCGTGTTTTGAGAAAATCTATCTGTTTCAGGATTATTTGGAAAACTTGGCAGTCTATGGTAGTTATCAATCCTTGGACTTTCTTCAAACTCATCGGTTAACTCCTCATGTAATTCTGGAGGTTTTTTTGAAATAGAAGCAGGAACTGTTTTCAGTTCAGGTAGTTTTGGTAATTCAGGAAGCGCGGGAGCTTCTTTAACCTCTTTTTTCTTTTTGAATAGTCCCATTTTATAATATATGTTAGGATATATACTTTAAAAAGGTTACTTCTTTTTTCCTGGAACCGAAACCTATTTAACTAAATTAAAATTATAAAATCTATGCTCGATAAATTTTTGAAAGAGGCCGTTGTTCTTGTTGTAGGAAAGCAAGCAGAAGAAATTGCAGATCTTTTGCACTCTAGGAAACATGTTAATGAATTTAATATTGCAAAAAAGATGAATTTGACTATTAATCAAACAAGAAATCTTCTTTATAGAATTTCAGATTATGGGCTTGTCTCGTCGGTGAGAAAGAAAGATAAAAAGAAAGGATGGTACACTTATTTTTGGAGATTTGAGATTTTGAAATGCCTGGAATTTTTAAGAAAAGGTTTGCTTCTTCAGAAAGAAGATTTGGAAAATCAAATTAATGCTCGGAGAAATAAAGTTCATTACCTCTGTCAGAGATGTAAAGTAGAATATGACGAAGATCAGGCTTTGTTAATGGATTTTACTTGTAATGAATGTGGAGATGTTTTTACGGTAAAAGATGATTTAGACTTTGTTAAATCTTTAGAAAAAGAAAGGGATAAGATTGATGAGAAAATTTCTCTTATTGATAAAGAGATTGAAAAAGAGCTTGCTCGCAAGGACCGCGAAAAACAGAAGAGTATAAAGAAAAGAGATAAAGAAAAAGAAGAAAAGAAAAAGGCTGCTGCAGATAAGAGAAAGGCCAAGAGAGAAGCAAATAAGAAGACAGCAAATAAAACCCCAAAGAAAAAAACTACAAAGAAAACAACCAAAAAAACCCCAAGGAAAAAGACAGCAAAGAAAAAAACTACAAAGAAAAAAACCGCTAAAAAGAAAACAACCAAAAAAACTACAAAGAAAAAATCTTCTAAAAAGAAAACAACTAAGAAGAAGTAGGTTCTAAAATGAATTATTATGAATTGAGAAGTTCTCCAAAAGTAAAAAGAAATTCTATCTTTAATTTAGGAATTACTCTTCAAATTGTGTTGATTAATGTTTTTCTATTTATTGTTTTTTATCTTTTAGAGGTATTCTATCCTGGTTTTATTTCTAATTATGTCGCAATAAGTTCAGAGGCTGTTTTTCAGAATTTTTATTTTTGGACTTTTTTAACGTCGATGTTTATGCACGGAGGGGTTTTCCATTTATTCGTTAATATGCTTTCGTTGGTTTTTGTAGGGTCTTTAGTTGAAAAAATTTTAGGTAAAAAGAGATTTATTTGGTTTTATTTATCTGCAGGAATTTTTGCATCGTTACTTCATGTTCTTTTTGAAAGCGCTCCTGCTGTTGGGGCCAGTGGAGCTCTTTTTGGGATAATTGGTTTGCTTATGATTCTAACACCTAATCTCCCAGTTTATATGATGTTTATTCCTATTCCGATTAAACTGAAATATGCCGCTCCAGTAATGTTGGTTCTTCTTTGGGCAATCTCTTTGGCAGGAAATGTGCCTATTGGAAATATTGCGCACCTTGGAGGATTGATTGCAGGGTTGATTTATGGGCTGTTTATTCGACATAAATTTCCAAGCAAGGCAAGATATATTCGGGGGCAATTTTCATGAGTTCTTTTTTGAAAAAAGCAGGAGAATTTTTTGAAGAGAATTATTCTAAATCTTGGAATTATTTGAAAGACTCTAAAAAATATTTGAATGCTGTTTTAATCTTATTTTTCTCTTTTTCTCTGATTGGCTTCCTTGTTCCTCTTCCTGAAGAACTTTCTTTACAAATTTTAGAGTATCTTCGGGAACTAATAGAAAAGACTTCAGGATTTGGTTTTTTTGAAATGTTTTCGTTTATTTTTCTAAATAATTCCCTAGTTGGTTTCTTTGCAATTGTTTTCGGAGTTGTCTTTGGTATTTTTCCAGTTTTGAGTACAATTAGCAACGGATTTATTTTAGGATTTGTTTCTAACTTGAGTGTTGGCGCTGGAGGGTTTGTTTCATTATGGAGACTTCTTCCTCATGGTATTTTTGAATTGCCTGCAATTTTTATTTCGTTTGGATTAGGGATAAAACTAGGGAGCTTTGTTTTCTATGAAAATTCAATCGAGAGGTTTAAAGAATTTTTTTGGGAATCCATGAGGGTTTTTGTTTTTATAATTCTGCCTTTATTGTTTTTTGCAGGAATTATTGAAAGTTTATTGATAGTTTTTGCTTAGATTTCTGAAAGAAATTTCTTGTAAGTTAAGAAAGAAAATTATTCTTTGAGTTCAGTTATTCCTAAGATAATTAAGATGATTGCGATTAGTAGGACTACAAGAGTAACCCCTCCTTTTATGAGGTTAAGAGTTGCTTCTCCCCAAGATTCTAGAGGCATTGAAGGTAGAACTAAGGTAATAACTCCTGCAAGCAGGATTGTACCTAAGATTATTTTTAACCACTTATTCATATTCTGATTATGGTTTTTTGGTTTTTAAGCATTATTGTGATAAAGTTTAAATATTGCTCTCTTTTTTGTTTTTTATGATAAATGAAAATCCAAGAGACATTGTGTTTAAGAAATCGAAAGAAGCAGACGGAAAGAAGATAGAAGGATATGATTTTAATAAAGGAATTAATTATAATGAACTTTTGGACAGTTATTCTTCTACAGGAATTCAAGCTTCTAATCTTGGAAATGCAATAGAAATAATTAATGAAATGATTAAAGAAAAAGCTTTTATCTATTTGGGTTATACTTCAAATATTGTTACTTCTGGTCTTAGAGATATTATGAGGTTTCTTGCTGAACATAAAAAAATAAATCTTATGGTTACTTCAACAGGAGGGATTGAGGAAGATTTTCTTAAATGTTTTGGAGATTTTAAATTAGGAAATTTTAGAGCTTCAGGGAAGGATTTGAGGGATAAAGGGATTAACCGTGCAGGAAATATCTTTATTTCTAATTCAAGGTATTGTTCTTTTGAAGATTTTATTATTCCTATTTTCGAGGAATTTTATAGGAGGCAGAAAGAAACAGGAAAGATATTAACTCCGAGCGAACTTATTTGGAAAATGGGAGAAAAGATAGATAATCCCTCTTCAATTTATTATTGGGCCAATAAAAATAAAATTCCTGTTTATTGTCCAGTTATAACTGATGGGAGTATTGGAGATATGATTTATTTTTTTAAATCAAAAAATCCTGATTTCTTAGTTGATGTTGCAGAGGATATTTGGTCAATAAATAATTCTACTTTAGAGCCCGAAAAAACAGGGATAATTCTTTTGGGAGGGGGTTCAATTAAGCATCATATTTGTAATGCTAATATGTTTAGAAATGGAGCAGATTATGCCGTTTATATCAATACTGCTCAGGAGTTTGATGGGAGCGATAGTGGTGCCTTGCCTGAAGAAGCAATAAGTTGGGGAAAGTTAACTCCCGAGGCTAAGACTGTTAAGTTATATTCTGAAGCATCATTGGTTTTTCCTTTGATTGTTGCAAAGACTTTTGCTAAATAGTTTTTCTAAGGGTTCTTTAATCGAATTTTTCTCATTATCGAGATATTTTTCAGGATTAGTTTTATATATTTGTGAGTTTTATTTTTATTATGGTTGAAGAATTTTCAGGAATCATAAAGCAAGAGCCTAAAGAGCAAAGGTTAAACAAGGGTTTTTTAGATGTACTTAGAATGCTTGCTCCTGGAACAAGTTTGAGAGTAGCTTTGGATGATTTGCTGAGGGCAAAAATGGGTGCTTTGGTGGTTTTCGATAATGGGCATGTTTCAGAACTAGTTGAAGGAGGGTTCGATATAAATCATAAATTCAGTCCCCAGAAGCTTGTCGAGTTAGCTAAAATGGATGGAGCAATTGTTTTATCTAGGGACGGTAAAGAGATTCTTTTTGCAAATACCCTCCTCGTTCCAGATTCATCTATTTTTACCAAAGAGACGGGTACAAGGCATAAGGCTGCTGAGAGGATTTCAAAACAGGCGGGAACAATATCCGTTGCTGTTTCAGAGAGGAAAAATAAGATTTCTATTTATTATGAAGATTCTTCTTATGAACTAGAATCTAGTTCAGAGATTCTTAGGAAGGCTTCGGAGACTTTGCAGGTGTTAGAAAAACAAAAAGAAGATTATGGCAGTTATCATTGGAGGTTTAATCTTTTAGAATTAAGGCATTCTGTTACAATAAAGGATCTTTGTTTGATACTGCAGAAGATTGAGATAATTAAGAAAATTTCTAAAATAGTTAGGAGATATCTTGTTGAGTTGGGAAAGGAAGGAAAAGTGGTTGAAGTAAGGTTAAGAGAACTGCTTGATGATTTAGAGTCTGAAGAAGTATTGATTTTAAAAGATTATTTTAGGGAAAATTATTCAGAGAACCTTTCCTTTTTGAATAAGATGGAGTTTGACGATCTTCTTGATTATTTTAATATTTCAAAATCTTTTTTTGAAGAATTACATGATGATTTTATCTATCCTAAAGGGATAAGGATTCTTTCTAAGTTGGATGTTCCAGAAAGAGTTGTAGATCTTCTAATGGGGAATTTTAACAATTTTAGAGAGATTCTTAATGCAAAAGGAGATACCTTGGTAGGCATTTTAGGGGACGAGGCAATGGTTAGTTTATTTAGGAGAGAAATTTATGAATTTAAGGATAGAATGAGTTTGACTAGGCCAAATTAATTTCCAAAATCCTTTTAATGGTTGATTGTATCTTCTTGATATGTTAACTAAGAAACAAATAGTTGAAATAAGGGAACACCTCGAGGGTTCATCTAATCCCCTGTTCTTTTTTGATAATGACCAAGATGGACTTTCTAGCTATCTTCTTTTAAGAAGGAAATATAAAAAAGGAAATGGTGTTCCTGTAAAGAATTCTCCAATGGGAAAAGAATATTTTCGTCGAGTTAAGGAATTTAATCCAGATAAAATTTTCATATTAGATCAACCTTTAGTTGATGAAGAGTTTTTTAAGGAAATTGAAGAATTAAATCTTCCCGTTGTTTGGATTGATCATCATGAAAATGATTTAGACAAAATTCCCGATTTTGTAGATTATTTCAATCCCATTTATAATTCCCCCCCTATGAATTTTCCTGTTACGTATCTTTGTAACCAAATTGTTAATGATAAAAAAGAACTTTGGATCTCAGTTATAGGGTGTATTTCTGATAAGTTTTATCCAGACTTTTATCCTAAGTTTTTAGAGGATTTTCCAGATTTGGGAATTGATTCCAAGGAACCGTTTGAGATTTTTTATAATTCTGAGATCGGAAAAATTGCAAGGATGTTTGGTTCTGGTCTTAAAGACCGGACGTCAAATGTTATGAAGATGATTCGTTTTCTTATTTCTGCTAAATCTCCTTACGATATCCTTGAAGAATCAAAAGAAAATAAAATTTTGCATGAAAGGTTTGAATCTTTGAATAATAAATTGGAAAAGTTTTTTTCAAAGGCTAAAGAAGTTGAAATAAAGAATAACGTTTTGTTTTTTGTTTATTCTGGAGAGACGAGCATGAGTGCAGATTTATCAAATAAGCTTTCCTATTCTTTTCCAGATAAACTTGTTTGTGTTTGTTTTATTAAGGGATTGAAAGTTAATGCCTCTCTTAGAGGAAAAAATATTCGTGAGAAGGTACTTAAGATTTTAGATGAAATTCCAAATTCTCGAGGAGGGGGCCATGAGGACGCAGTGGGTCTTCAGATAGATAAAAACAACCTTGATTTATTAAAGGATAAATTAGTTGAACTGGATTATTCTATTTGAGATTAATTTAGGAAATAATAATATTTATATAGAACCATTCTTTGTATTTTTTATGAAAAGATGGCTAAATCCTGTCTATTGTAGAATGTTTGATTTAGCTATTGCTTCAGATATTAAACTAGCTTAATTCAATTCATTATTTTTGCTTCCGAATTGAATTAAGAAATATTTCTAATTTAGTTCAAGCAAAATAATTTTGAATTGTCTTTAAGCTTTTTTCATAAAATGGAAAAACTGAAATCAAAAAGATTTCGTTAGCATCCATTTTAACAAACAAAATGGAAAAGGAGAAAATGGAAAAAGCGGAAATAGAGAAGGAATTGGCGAATCTTTTGTCGAAGACCTTGGCATGGGAAGACGAGCTTAATTCAATTCCTTCGATAGAGAATTAACCTTTTAGAGGATTAAGGGAATTTTTCTTAGCTGTTAGTGTGAAAAAAGAACCTAGGTTCTTTGAATTTCTTAGGGATATAAGAAGGTGGTTCTTTGAATTTCCTATTAGCTAAAGAAGGGTTCTGATTCCGGTATTGATCTTTTTAATAACTCTTACTAAAATACATAATTGTTTTTGCAGGCTTCTCACAATGAGGACATACTCCTTCGGGGTTGTTCTCTTTTTTATCTAAAGGAGAACATCTTGTTGAAGCTCCTGTTTTTGATTTGATCCAATCCTCGCATTCTGTTTCTCCACACCAATTTGTTCTAATTAATTTTTTTTCTTTGACTGCTTTTTCAAATTCTTTCCAGTTGGAGATATTTATAGTTTGAGATTCCATTCTTGATTTTGCTTTTTCGAATAAATCTTTTTGCATTTTGTCGAGAAGCTTAGGGATTTCTTTTTTAAGTTCTTTTATCGGAATTGAGATTTTTTCATTTTCATTTCTAAGCTTGACCATCACTTCTTTATTTTTTAGGTCTCTTGGGCCAATTTCTATTCTTAGAGGAACTCCTTTCAGTTCGTGTTCTGCAAATTTAAATCCGGGAGAATAATCATCAGAGTCATCCAATATTGGGTTGAATTTTTTTAATTCATTGAATATTTCATTTGCTTTTTTTAGAACGGGCTTCTCTTTACCCTTAAATAATAAAGGAATAATTACAATTTTATTTTTTGCAACTTTTGGAGGTAAAACAAGCCCCTTGTCATCGGAATGAGACATTACCATTCCTCCAATTAATCTTGTTGAAAGTCCCCAAGAATTTTGCCAGGGAAGGTGTTTTTTTTCATCACGGCCTAGAAAATTTATTTTGAAAGATTTTGCAAACCCTTGTCCTAAGTTATGGGATGTTCCGCATTGTAGTGCCTTTCCATCGGGCATGAATCCTTCAATAGTATATGTTTCTTTTGCTCCTGCAAATTTTTCTTTTTCTGATTTTTTTCCGATTAAAATAGGAATTGCTAAAAGCTCCTCTGCTAGTTTTTTGTATCTTTTTATTATTTCCAGAGTTTCAGAGATACATTCCTCTTCTGTCTCGTAAACATTGTGTCCTTCTTGCCAAAGGAACTCTCTTGATCTTAGGAAGAGTCTTGTTGCTTTTGTTTCCCATCTAACTACATTGCACCACTGGTTAATTTTTAGCGGAAGATCCTTGTAAGAACGAATCCATCTAGAGTATGAATCATACATTATCGTTTCGGAAGTGGGCCTTACTGCCAATCTTTCTCCGTCTTTTGTCAATTCTTTGTCTATCCAGGCAACTTCTGGAGAAAATCCCTCTGCATGCTCTGATTCTTTTTGGAAAAAGGACTCCGGGATAAATAGAGGAAAGTATGCATTTTGGACTCCAAGAGGTTCGTTTATGTTTTCGTTAAAATATTTTTGAATTTCTTCCCAAACAGAATATCCTCGAGGTTTTATTACCATGCATCCTTTTACTGTAGAAAACTCAACTAAGTCAGATTTTAAGCAAACTTCTTCATACCATTTTGACATATCATCTTTTTTGCTTGTTTGAATACCCTTTTCTTCTTTTTTTGTCATGCCTTTACTATGAAAAAAGGGTTTTTATGGGTTTTGTTGA
>CAYVFP010000003.1:3883-23429 GCA_964451055.1 Candidatus Woesearchaeota archaeon | reverse complement strand
ACATTGGTCTCTTCGAAAATTAAATTTATCTATAGAAATATCCCGCAATAAGAAAACTTTAAAAGTAGGAATTTCTTACTTTATTACATGGAACTAATCAAAATAAATGCTAAAGGACAAATTGTAATTCCAAGAAAATTTAGAAAGGAACTCGAAATAACAGAAAATTCTGTTCTTGCAGTCGATAAAACCAAAAAACATATCGTGATAAAAAAAGTTGACACAGACTTACTCAATCAAATAGAGAGAAGTTTGGAAGATATAAAGCACGGAAGAATAAAAGAATGGAAAAATTAATTTTTACTAAGAACTTCAAGGACTATCTTTTTGTAGTCTTCTAATCTTGAAATTATTTTATCTATTGTTTCTTGTTGAGTCTTTTTATTACTAATCGCAATTCCTAGAACAACCATAAATTCTTTGTAAACTAAAAAATATAATCTCTTTCCTCCAAATTTCTTTTCTCTAAAATAATTTCTCCCTAAAGGTTTTCCAACAGAATCTCCTTTTTCTTTCAATTGATCAATAATCTTGGAAATTTTCTTTTTCTCAGAGACATCAAGTTTACTAAATTTGTTATCAAATTCTTCTGTAGTAAAAACTCTAAACATGAACTAATAAATCAATCAAAACTTAAATATTATTTCTTTTTCTTACCTTTACCAGATTTTGCCTCTTCCTCTTTTTTCCTCTGGTGCTTCGGATTAACAACTTTTGGAGTTTCAATAATTTTCTTTTCTTTAACTTTAACAGTTCCACCTGCAGCTTCAACCTTTTTCTTTGCAGATTCTGAAATCTCTAAGCAGTTCAATTCTATTTTATCCGAAACCTCTCCAGTTCCCAAAACCTTGTAATCTTTTAATTCAACTTTCCAGACATTTCCTGACTTAATTCCATATCTTTCTAAGCTATTCTGAATGTCTCCAAGATTTATTCTAAGTCTTTTATCTCTCTCATTATTTCCTCTTGTTATTCCACTTTTACCAAAATATCCGTGTCCATATTTTTTCTGAACTAATGTTTTCTTATGGTCTGCTCTTTTACCTGTCCCAGACATTCCAGCTCCACCATGATTTCCGGATTTTCGATTGTTTTTTCTAGCTCCGCTTCCATGAGTCCCCATGTTTCTTCCTCTCATTTTTTTAGCTTTTTTTGTTTTTTTTAATTTCATTTTCTTAAATTATAACATCCTTTCTACTAATTTATCCATTTCTTTATTCTCTCCAAGAATTCCTTTAGGATAATGGAATTTTGTTTTTGCTCCACCTCTAGGAGGATGCATTCTGAAAAACTTTTTCAATTCTCCCTTGTTATTCGGATCTTTCTGTCCTCGAGAATCAACTATTTTTTTGTAAGTCTCTTTAGAAATTTCTCCATATGAAACAAAATCTCTCATAGCTTTAATCATTCCAATTTGCTCAGGAGTAGGATTTTCAAAAACCACACAAGCATATTTTCTTCTAAGTCTAAGTCTGTAAAGAGTTTCATTAACTTCTTTCTTCAATCCAATCATTCCTCTAATTCTTATTGCACAAATCATTCTGAATTATCCTCCACAACATTTCTTCTATTAGTTTTTTCTAGAGCATCAATGCAAGCTTTAACCAAATTAAAAGTAGTTCTCACTTTACCTGAAGTTTTAGAATAGATATCTTTGATTCCTGCAAGCTTGAAAATCTTCTTCAACTCATTAGCACAAACCAAGCCTGTTCCCTGCGGTGCTGGAATTAGTTTTATTCTCACACTTCCAGATTTACCTTCCACCACGAAAGGAATAGAATGTGGTTCCGAACAACTACAATCGAAAGCAGAACAATCTCTTGTAACTTTCTTTATGTTAAGTTTAGCTTTTTTAGTTGCTTTATCTCTTGCAGGAAGTGTTTCCTGAGCTTTTCCTGTTCCAAGACCAACATGTCCCTTTTCATCTCCTGCAACAGCCATAGCAGAGAAAGTCATAACTCCTCCTTCTTTAGTAATTCTCTGAGTCTGTCTCCAAGCCCTTCTCTTTCCCCCACCAAATTTACCTTTAGATTGACCAATAGCAATTAAATCTGTCTTAACGGGAAGAAGGTAGTCTACAATTTCAGTTTCAAGAACTTTTCGATCCTCTTCAATGATTTCATCAATATTTTTTATTTTTCCTCGCTTAACTTCCTTTCCTAATTTTGTCCTGGGTTCCCATCTCTCATAAATTTCTCTTTTCTCGTCGCTAAGTTTTTCTTTAAATTTTTCTTCTTCAGATTTTTTCTCAGTCTTATTCCTTTCAGACTCTTCCAATTTCTTAATCTCCTCTTTTCTCTTTTCTTCTTCTTTCTCAGATTGCTTCTCAAGCATTTCTTCAGTAACTTTTTCTGAATCTTTTGATTCTTCTGCTACCTTTTCTTCAGAGACAGTCCCATACGCTTTTGCTGTTTTCTTTAAATCTTCTGCCATTTTAATTTAGTTTTTTCTTAACCTCCTCGAAATATTTACTAAAGTCTTCTTTTAAACTTTTTCCAACAATTCTTTCTTCTTCAGGGAAAGCTTCTTCTTTACAGTTAACTTTTATTCCAGAATCAATAAGTCCCTTAAGGAAACCAAAAAGCTTAGTTTTGTATAAAACCCTATTCATTCCAAAATCCACTACTGGCTCTTCCAATTTCTTTTCTTGGATTGTTTTTCCCATCAAGTATCCAGTAAGATATGCTGCAGGAATTGATTTCAAACTTCCACTGAATTTTTCAGGCCATCCTTTTTCCAACAAATCCTTTGAGCTTAACCCAAACACTACTTTATCCTTTGCTTCCTCGCTAATCACATACTGACAAACAAAATATCTATTTGACTTTCTGAAGACAAGTCTAGGTTTTCCACTTTTCAAAAGTTTTAATCTTTTAAGATAATCTGTTTTATTCTCTTTTCTTCTTCTTTTCATAGTTCTCATTCTTTAATTCCTCCGATATATGTTTTAAGGTTTGCCTTACTTTTGAATTCGCTGTTTCTTATTTTCTTTCTTATCTCAACAACCTCATCTTTTGTAAGTTTTTTCTGGTTCATTAATTCTTTTACATAAGTTCTAAGCTTACGAGTGATTAACATATAGTTTTTCTTTCTTAAGTTTATCTTTTTTCGAATCTTTCCAGGTCCTCTTTTATTTCTTCTTGAAACATTAGTTTTTCTTCCTTTAACTTCCTTGACAATAATTGCTCCTTCTTTGTGCAATTCTCTTATGTCTTGCTTGCTAATCGCTTCTTTTATCTCAGGCAATCTTTCATTCACAAAAATAATTCTATCTTTTCCAACTCCCAAAGTTTTTGCTGCAAGTTCAGTTTTTTTTCTCAAATTCATTTTTTATTTTCCTCAGTTTTATTCTTTTCAGACTTTGAATTTTCTTTCAAATATTTTTCAGGATTTAGGTTTCTCAATTTAACCTTAAGTTCTTTCGCTTTTTCTGCAATTTCAGCCTTTTTCTTTTTTCCAACAGCTCCGACGATTCCCTCGCTGTTCTTTCCAATTTTTTCAAGGTCCTTAACATTCATAATTTGAATAGTCTCAATTTCTGAAACCGGTTTTTTATATCCTACACTAACAACTGAAGCATATCCTTTTCTCTTTTCTCTCATTTTATTATCTCTCCCTTTTGGTGCTCTCCATTTTGCTTTTTTCCCTCGACCCTTTCCAAATTTTGAAAATCTTGCTGCATCTCTTCTTAAAAATTTCTTAATCATTTTATATCTCTTTTCCGTCCTTTTTTATTATGTAAATCCCATCCTGGAAAATTCTTTTATCTCTTCCTCTTATTTTTGTAACATTCTCGAAATTTGCTGCAGTTTGACCTGCCTTTTCTTTATCATTTGATCGCACAAAGATAGTTTCTTTCTTAACTTCAACCTCAACACCCTCGAGAACTTTCGCCTTTCTATCGATTTTTTCTCCAAGGAAATTTTTTATTGTAGCAATGTTATTCTCAATCTTTACACTGATTGGGAAATGGCTTGAGCAGACTTTTAGTTCATATTCAAATTTTTCCTGAACTCCTTTAATCATATTCCTTATATGTGCTCCAAAAGTGTTTGCAATTTTCTTTTCTCTCTTAGTTGCTTTCTCGCTTCCAATTTTAACTTTGTTCTTATTTATTTCAATATCACAATTTCCAAGATTAATTTCTCTTTTTGATTCTCCTTCGGGACCTTTTGCAAAAATTTCATTTCTATCTTCATTAATCTTAATCTCTATTCCTTCTGGGACTTCAATTTCCTGAAAAAAAGGTTTTCTCATTTTAATAAAAATATGCAATTAAGCACCCTCCTATTTGTTCTTTTTCAGCCTCTTCTTGAGTCATCAGTCCTTGGTTTGTAGAGAGAATCATTGTTCCTAAATTTCTAGAAGGAAGATATCTTCTTCGGTACTTTTCAATTTGAGAGATATTGCAAGTGAATCTTGGTTTAATCGCTTTACACTCATAAACATCTCCGATTATAACTTCAATAGATTTATCCTTGGCATTAATCTTGTATCTTTTAATTGCGCCTTTTTGCTTCATAATTTTCAATACTTCTATAAGTAAGTTCGAGATAATTTTGATCTTTGCAGATCTCTTATTAGCCCTTCTCGCATTCTTTATTGTATTCAACGCATCAGCAACTATATCTTGTGACATTTTAACTATATTTTTTAAATCCAATTTCCTCCGCTATTTCTCTAAAACAATGCCTACACATGTTTATTCCGTATGATCTTATGTGAGCTCCAAATCTTCCACATCTCTCACATTTCCTCGAAACTATTCCTGTTTTTCTCTCTTTAGGTTGATTGTGTTTCAAAACCTTTTTCTTAACTGCAGGCTTTGCATCCAACTGCTTAAACTGTTTTTTTAAATCTGATGTAGTCATTTTTATTCAAATTTCACTTCGAAATTTTCCTCCATAAATTTAATTATTTCTTCTTTTTTAATTACTTGCCTTTGGGGAATTTTTCCTCTCTTAATTTTTCTCAATCTTACCCTTCTTCCAGCTCTTTTGAAAACAATTGTTATGTCAAAGCCCATAATTCCAATTTCTCTGTGATATTCTATTCCTGGAATTTCAATATATTCTTTTATCCCAAAAGAAAAGTTGTTCTCGCTAACTTGTTTCTTTTTCAAAACACCATCTATAGCAATTAGGAATTTTTTTAATAATTCTTCTTTATTTTTTCTTACTGTAACAACTGCTCCAACTTCCAAACCTGGCTTAACTCCCAATGCAGGAATTCTCTTCGAGGCCTTCGTTCTAGAAGGTTCTTTTTCAGTAAGCAATCTCAATAACTTTACTCCTCTTTCAAGATATTCTCCAGTCCCACCTATACTTAAAACAACTTTCTCAATTTTTATTTCTCTCATTTTATTTTCACTTTTGTTTTTTGTTTGTTTTTCTTCTGCCATTTTATTCAACCGCCATTAAATGCTCTAAAAGAACATTTATTTTTTCTTTATTTGATATTAACTCCGCAATTTTCTTTTCTTCATTTATTTTTTCAACAGTTCCGTGCCTTCCAGCATATTTTCCTCCAATAACTGCAACATTTGCCTTTTCTTTTAATGAAATGCATTTCTTTATTTTGTTAGCCTTCAAATCAACTACTACAGAATCATTAACCTCACAATTTTTATCATAAAGATAATTTCTTCCATCATATAGATTGATTTGGACTTTTTTTCCTTTCAGGACTTTCTTCCCCATAACTTTTGCAATTTTTTCAAGACTTTCCTCTTCCTTTATTTCCTTAACCTCAAATTTTCCTTTATCTGAGAAAACCAGTCTAAAATGTTTTTTGGAAGGGACTAAACTGATTGTATCTCTAACAAAAAGCTGCTTTTTCTCGTCGATGGCAGGCTTTCCGCACACAAGAACATCTTTTTTAATTAGGGCTTTTTTTACTTCTCTCTTGTTTTTTGCAACTTCCATTATATTTCTCAAGACAATAACTAAAGGAATTCCTTTTATTCCAGGTTTAACTATGAACTTTGTTCCTTTCTTGTCTATTGGCCAACTCTTTGGCACTCCTTGTCTTTTTTTGTGACTCATTTTTTATTTTCCTTTTTTTTAGTTTTATTTTTTATTTCTTCGTTAACTTCTTTTTTATTTTCCTTTTCCTTACCTTTTTCTTTTTGCTCAACCTTTTTAGGTGTTTCTGTTTTCTTTCCAAATCTTCTTGTGTCTTCCTCATAAAGTTCAGTAATTTGTAAGTTTGAAGGTCTTAAAGGAACCTCTACTTTAGATCCGTCCATTTTTGTTGTTTGGACATTTTCAATATAAACTTTGGATTTCTTTATATCGACAAGCGTTACTTTTCCAGCATTTCCTTTATATTTTCCTCTCATCACTTTAACCTTATCTCCCTTTCTTATAACAACATTTCTTTTATCCACTTTTTTTCTAAGATCTTTTGAAAGATTTGCCGTCGATAATTTTCTTTTCAAGTGAAGCGGAGCTTTAGCTGCATACTTTCTTTTCTTTCTTGGCTTTGAACTTGCCTTCCATTTTGTACTGAATTCTTTTTTCATTTTAATCTAATTTGTATAGCCTCTTTGTATCTTTTATTTTAGCTTGGTATCTAGCAGTATCTACTCCACATCTTTCCAATTCACCTAAAACTTGTTCAGCTCTTTTAATGTAGATGTTTGCATCTAATTTTTTATGGTTACCAGCATAATGAGTCGCCTCTAAGACATTTTTATCAAATTCTTCAACCATCTTGTTCTCTCCTATATTTGCTAATCGTCCAATATCTCTATTTGCCATTTTAGTATACAATTGAAGCAATCTTCCCTACTTGGGGCCATCGCTCCAGAACCTCCTTTGCAATCGGTCCTTTAATTTGAGTTCCCTTTGGATTACCTTTGTCATCTTTTAATACCGCAACAGCATTGTCTTCAAACATTATTCTTTCTCCACTAAGCCTTCTCCAAGGCCTTCTCTGTCTAATTAAAACAGCATCGAAAACTTTCCCTTTCATATCTGGAACCCCTTTCTTAACCGAAACCTTTACCCAGTCTCCAACTTTTGCACATTGCTGTTTTCCTTTTCTTCCTTTTCCTTTCTTTACTGAAACTATTTTTACAACCTTTGCTCCACTATTATCTGCAGCAATCATTTTTGCTCCAAGATTAATCCCCGCAGTTGTCCTTGCACTAACAGCCTTCATTTTATTTAGCTCCCTCCTTAATCTCTGAAGCATCTCTTAATTTTTCTAAAACCACGAAGTGAACAATCTTACTTAATGGCCTACATTCTTGAATTTTAACTAAATCTCCAATATTTACATCATCTTCCATACAATCTGGAAGTCTTGCATGCATCTTAATTTTAATCTTAGTGTATCTTTCATATTTCTTTATGTATTTCATTCTTTCGAACTCTATCGCAATTCTTCTCTGGTTCTTACTAACAACATTACCTTTGAAAGTCCTACCTCTCGTTTTTAGGCCCCCATGAATATGACAATCCCTGTCTCTACATTCTTTCTTTTCCATTTTCTGTTCAGTATTTTCTTTTTTTACCATTTTCTTTGTTGTACTTTTTTTCTTTGTTGTTTTTTTAGTTGCCATTTTATTTTATTGAATCTCCTTCGAAACCTAATTTTTCTAGGATCTCCTTTGCCTTTTTTGTATGTTCTCCTTGCAGTTCAATTTTTCCATCTTTCTGTGTCCCCCCACAAGCAAGTTCGTTTTTTAGTGCTTTCGCAATTTTCTTTACGTTAACATCTTTTTCGAATCCAGTGATTATTGTTACGATTTTTCCATATCTTTTCTTATCTGTAGAGATTTTTATTCTCTGTGCGCTTTTTGTAATCTGTTCACAAACGCATGCAGGCTTGGGCAATCCACAGTTTGGGCAAATATCCATTTTATTTCTTAGTTTTCAATCTTGCGATTGTCCTCCTTATTTCCTTTGCTTTTGAATTGTTAGTACCAGCACTATTTGAAATAGCTTTCATGTACTCTACTTTCAACTCTGCGATTTTCTTTTCAATATTTTTCTTATCCATTTCCTTTATTTCTTTAAACTTTAGTTTTGCCATTTTATTTCTTTTTTACCTTTTTAGTTTTCTTTCCTTTCAATTCTTCTTCAGCTTCCTCGATATTTTTTCTCAATTTTGCAATAAGTTCTTCATCAACCTTCACTCTATCTTTCAATTCAGAGTTAGGAGGAAGTATACTTACTTTAATTCCAACAGTTCCAGGTTTTGTTTGCGATTTCGCTTGAGCTTTGTCTACAACTTTTGCAGAATCTCCTGTTTTCTTTAGATATCCTTGTGCAAATCTCCAACTTTTTGCCCTCGAGCTAGGAAGTTTTCCACCCAACCTAATTTCTGCTCCCATCGCACCCGCTTTCATAATTCTTTGAAGACTTCTGTAAGCAATAACTTTGAACTTTAATGGGCCCATTCTTTCAAGACTTAGAGCAATGTCATCTGCAATAAGCTGAGAGTCAAACTCTGGATTTGTTATTTCATCAATTTCAATATGAGGGTTTTCTAATTTGAACTCTCTCTTAAGCATTTTTGTTAACTCATCGATTTTTTCTCCTCCACGTCCAATAATCAATCCCGGTTTATCCGTAGAGATTGTAATTTTTTCACCAACAGGGGTATAACTTATTTTTACCCTACTAACTTTTCCTTTTCCAATTTTCTCTTTAATTCTTTCTTTCATTGTGAATTCGTCTTTCTTAAACTGAACTGTTTTTCTTTCTTCCATTTAAATTAAATTCCTCCTAATTTGAATACATGAAAATTTTTGATTTTCTTCCATTATTTCTTTTCTCCCTTAACTTTATTTGTTTTTTTATCTTTATTTTTATCTTTCATTTTTTTTAATTTTGATTTGTCCGTCGCCCATATTGTAACATGACTTCTTTTTTTACTAACTCTTCCTTTTTTTCCTAACGGCCTAGATGCGATGTTTGCAATAGCTCTTGAGATTATTGGCTCTTCAATATCATGCTGATTCGCGTTTCCCTCCAGACTTTTAAGTTGCATTTCTATTTCAGCAGCTGCTTTTTTTGGGAATCTCCCAGACATCATTTTTCCTTTTCTATGAGGAATTTCCCCCTTCATAGGAACCGCTTTCTTCAGCTTCTGAACTTCTTGAAGATCTGAAATAGCAACATTAATTGGTTTGTTTTTTATGAATTTGCAAATTGAAGCTCCAACCTTTGTTGATATTGGAAGATCTTTCCCGACAACTTTTACTTCTTCTTTTTTAGTTTTTTTAACCTCAACTTTTTTCTTTGTTTCTTTTTTATCCTCAGGTTTTTTATCAACTTTATTTTCTTCAACTTTATTCTCTTCTTGCTTTTTAGTTTCTTCTTTTTTAAGCTGTTCTACTGGAGCTTTTGGTTGTTCTTTCTTACTAGGCGTTTTCACTGGAGCCTGTCTCTTTTGCTCAGCCTTCCCTGTTGGTTTTTCGGTATTTGTCGATGCCATTTTATTTCTTAGATTTTGCCATTGTCCCCTTTGTAGCTCCTACTCCCGATTTAGTGTGTTTTGCTTTTGACCTAGTAGGAGAAAATTCTCCGATTTTATGTCCAAGCATTTCTTCTGTAACAACAAAAGAAACAAATTCTTTTCCATTGTACACCTGTAATGTAACTCCTATTAATTTTGGCACAATTACCAAATCTCTCGAATGTGTTCTAACTTTTTTTCCTTTCTCGTGTTTCTTCAAGGCTTTCTTAACAAAGTTTTCAATTTCTTGGAAGTTCCTCAAAGCAGTTCTTCTTTGTCGGGATTTAATCAATTTAGCAAACTCTCTAACATCTAGCTTTTTCAATTCTTCCAAAGTCATTCCTCTGAACTTAAATTCTTTTTTTCTCATTTCTGTCATTTTATTTTCTCTTTCCTGTTCTTCTTGGCCTTAGTAACCCAACTTTCTGTCCCGGTGCAGAGTTTCTCTTAGCAATCTTACTCTTAGGATTCTTTCCTCTACCAGAACCGAATGGATGATCGATAGCATTAACTTTTACTGCACTAGTTCGAGGCCAAAGTTTACTTTTAGTTTTTTTAATATGATGTTTTTTCCCCGCCTTTAATACAGGTTTGTCCGTTCTTCCAGAGCCGGCAATAACTCCCACTACAGCCCTACAATTTTTGTGGAAAGCTTTTTCTTTTTTCGACGGCATCAATACAAAAATCTTCTCTCCAACAATTCTTGTAACAGTAGCATAACTTCCTCCTGATTTAATAAACTTTCCACCGTCGTTAGGCTTCGATTCAATATTATAAACTTTTGATTTAACTGGAATTTCAAAAATCTTTCTTATTGAGCCGTTTGGAATTTCTTTTCCTTCAAAAGATATTTTTTGACCCTCAACCATTCCTTTAAATGCAGGGATGTAAAAACTCCCATTTTCATATCCAATCTTTGCAAGGGGACAAGTATGAGCTCTTGAATTAATTAACTTAATAACTTTCCCTTCGCCATTCAAATTTTTCGGCATTTTAATTTGGTATTTGAAAGCTTTTTTACTAACTCTATAAGTTGAACTTCCTTTACCTCTAGCCTGTTGAATTATTCTCTTTCCCATTTTACATCAATCCTAGTTTTGTAGCCACATCAATAGCCAAAACATCTCCTTTTAATTTTACATAAGCATATTTTTTATTTTTCTTAATCAATGTATTAATCTTATCCACCTTAACTTTATCAAATAACTCTTCAACTTCTTTTTTAATTTCTTCTTTTGTCTTTTTCATAGACGTTTCAAAAGTTAGAGAATTATCTGCTTCAATCATTCTAACTGCTTTTTCTGTCATTAATGGTTTCATTCTTTTTTGTCCTCAGTTTTAGTTTTTTTAACCGCTTTCTTCACAGCTTTTTTCTTTTTAGATTCTCTCTTTTTCTTGAAATTGTCTTCTTTATTTTTTTCTTTTTTAACTTCAGTTTTTTTAGAGCCATCAAATCTTTTTTCCAAATCCTGAATCGCTTTTTCAGTATAAACTACAATTCTTCCAGCTCCACCCTTCGCCAAATCAACAACGCTTAACTTTGAAGCAGTTTGAATATCGAATTTATTTGATTTAATCTTTTCATCATTTCCTATAACAAGAAGCATTCCCGCATTTGATTTGTGTTTTCTTCCCCTTAATTTTCCTTTTCCTGCTCTAATTGTTTTCTTTTTTATTGCAAGATCAAACATTTTTTCTCCAAGTGCAGTTTTCAATGCCTCTAAAAACTTCTTTGTTTTTATCTCAGAAACTTTTGACTCGAAAACAAAAACAGTATTTCCTATTTTCTCGTCTTTTAATGAAGAATATCTTTTTTTCAAATATTTTTCATCCGCACTAGCACTTATTGCAGACATTAAAGCAAGTTTCATTTCTTTCTTGTTAATATTTGAAAGGTTAATCATAGAAAGAACTTTTGGAGGATGTGCTCTTCTTCCACCTCGAGTATTTGGAACGGTAGCTCCAACCCAATTGAACTGCGAACCTCTAACGCTCATTGTCTTTCTAGGAATTCTAGACATTCCTCTTCCATACTGCGATTTCCAAACTTTCCTATGATGCTTTAATTGACCACTTGCAGATTGTTGATTTCCAGCAACGGGACTTGGACCGTAAGGCTGCCAATTCTTTTTCGCTTCGACAATTCTCTGAATCAAATCCTCTCTAACTCTTTTATTAAAAAATCCAGGCAATGCTAATTCTTTTCCTACCTTTCCCTCAACAGTATAAATCTTTGTTTTCATTTTATCTTAATTCAATAAGTTGATACTCCTTTTTCTTTTGTTTTTTAGTTTCTCTCAAGGGTTTTGTTAAAACAAGCTGTCTCTTTGCAGAACCTTGAATTGAACCCTGAACAATTATATATTCCGAATTTGTTTCTCCATAATTTTTAAGATTTTTAATTTTATCTTCAGCATTTCCTAATTTCAAAATTTTATTATTATAAACAGCACGAGTAAACATTCCAAGCTGACCTGCCATTGGAACTCTAAAAATAACTCTCGCCGGATGCCATGGACCAATAGACCCAGGTCTTCTTCTACCTTTTTCTGATTTCTGGTTTTTTAATTGAATTCCAAATCTTTTAACAGGACCAACGTATCCCTTTCCTTTTGTCAATCCTCTAGCATCAAGAAGCTCTCCTGAACCAAAAATACTTGAAGCAAGAATCTCCTTGTCTAAATTTTCTTTAACAAAACTAATCTTTTCTTCAACACTCCCATTAAGTCCTATTTCTGCAACATCTGGAGTTTTCTTTATTTTAGCTTTCTTAACAAGAGAATAAACAATAATCTTAACATCATCATATTCTTCAGGCTTAGCATCTTCAATTTTCTTTTTATAATCTTTAGGAACTTTCAATTTTCTTTTTAATTCACGGTCAATCTTTGGATTTAAAATTTCAGTAGAAACAATTCCGTTTTTGTAAAATCTAACAGAAAGAATTTTCATAGCAGGGCACTCAATAATTGTCCCCGGAACAATCTTTTCTTTTCCTTTAGTCAATGAATCAGGAGTATTATCTTTAACAGCACAAGAAACCATTCCAGCTTTGTAACCAAGAACTCCTTTCATAGGTTTGTCAGAACTAATAGCTTCCCAGTTTATACTAGGTAAAAATTTCTTAGCCCTCTTTCTGGGCCAATACTGTAAACTTCCTTTTCTTGGTGATTTTCTTGTAGGCATCTTATTTTATAATTTTCAATAATAGCGGTTATCATTTTACTTACCCTGGAATATTAATTGTAGAAAATATTGGTTTATAAAACTGTCGGTATTAAACTATCCATTTCAGACTTTAGGCTCTCAACTCATACTCTTCAGAATTCTTTTCCCCATCAATTTCTGAGTTTCTAACTACTTTCCCAACTCTCAGGGATTTTTCTCGAATCAAGGCAAAATCCTTAGAATCTTTCAATTCTTCAGGAACTTCAATTTTTTCAATAGCAAAAAGATGATTAAACTTGGCTTGGCTAAAATCATCCTTCTCAAAAACAAAACTTTTTCCAATTTTTTCATCAGAAGTTTTCAATGAACAAAAATCCGCTTTAGGAACATCTTCCCCTTTTCCTGGCTTCCCAGATTTTGGAGCTTTCGGCTTGATTTTTAGAACATCTTCCCCTACTTTAAAAGACAAAGCAAAAAAATTCTTTGGAAATTTATTCAACAAATTTAAAATCTCTGAGCCAGACATTTCATAATCAATCAAATACCTTTTAACTCCTTGGAATTGTTTAACATCTTTAAATTGTAATTCATCTTTCAAATCCAGAGTAGAAACAATTGCTCCGGTAACTTTCGTTTTTTCATCCCCCAACTTTTCTGCCATAACCCTAACAAGTTCATTTGCAAATTCCGGCGAAGTCTTTATTGTATATTTTCCATCTTTAGCCCTCTTAACTTCAACTATTGCTTTGTTTTTGAACTCTCCTCTAGAAAACTTTTGAAACTGCAAGTGTACAGAATCATCGAATTTTTTATCAACAATTTTTTTTATGAAATTCATATTCTAATCTAGAAAATTTTTTTTATAAACCTTTCTCAACACTCCAGAATTTTACAAATCTCTTTCTTTCCTCTTCCAAACAAAATTGAACTCTTAAAAAAGTTTATAAGCTAGAATATATTTATTTCTATAAGGTGAAAAAATGGCTTCTGAATACGCAAAAAAAACAACGTCGGCAATTATCCTAGCTGTTCTTTTCATACTCTCTTTTATTCTTCTCAAGCCAATAATCTTTTCCATCCTTGGAGGAATATTTTTAGCATTCATGTTAACACCTCTTTATAAAAAGTCACTAAAATATCTTCCAAACAAAAATCTTTCAGCCTCAATAATTTGTACGGTCGTAATAATTTTGATACTTGCAATAATGTGGCTTATAACCCCAATTCTTATCCAACAATCTATTGAAATTTATCAAGCTTCCCAAAAACTAGACATCATAACTCCCCTAAAAGCAATTTTCCCTTCGATAATCTCCTCAGAAACAATAGCGAATGAAGTTGGTTCGGTAATTTATTCGTTCATCACCAAACTAACAAACAGTGTAATGAATATATTCGCAAATCTTATTTTGAATTTTCCGACGCTCTTCTTGCAATTGATCGTTGTTCTTTTTACTTTCTTTTTCGTGCTTCGTGACGGAGACAAAGTAGTTCCTTACCTTCAAAGCATACTTCCTTTTTCAAAAGAAGTAGAAAAGAAGCTTTTCAAATCAACGAGAGATATAACATTCTCTGTAGTTTATGGACAAGTCGTTCTAGGAGTAATTCAAGGGCTTACTGTCGGAATAGGATATCTTATTTTCGGAGTAAACAACGCACTATTCTTAATGATTCTCTCAGCTCTTGCAGGAATCTTTCCAATAGTCGGAACAGCAATAGTTTGGGTTCCAGTAACAATCTATCTTTTGGCAACAGGAAACATCTTTGCAGCAATAGGTGTTTTGTTCTTCGGACTCATCTCCGCAATAATCGAAAATGCAGTCAAGCCTGTTTTTGTTTCTAAAAAAACAAATGTTCATTCAGGAATAATTCTTCTAGGAATGGTTGGAGGGCTTCTAGTTTTCGGAATTCTCGGAGTAATTCTTGGACCTTTAATTTTAGCCTACTTATTAATTCTTTTAGAATTATATCGAGATAAAAGGACTCCCGGAATGTTCATTAAAGAAGAAAAATGAATCTGAGAGTTAAAGTTTCTAAATGGTCTGCAGGTTTTCCAGTAGTTATGTTAAACAAAAAAACAGCAAAAAAATTAGGCTTCCATCTCTCCGATAGGATTTTAATCAAAACCCTCGGCAAAGATAAAAAAGAATTTTCTTCGATTTTAGATATTAATGGATCTGTAGTTAAACAAGACGAAATAGTTGTATCTCTTGAAGTAATTAATATTTTGAAATTGAAAGATGGACAAATGGTAGAAGTCTCTTTATCCGAAGTTCCAAGGAGCATGGAATTTATCAAGAAAAAAATGGACGGCTTAAAGCTTTCAAAAGAAGAGATTTTTAACATAATTTCTGATATAACAAAGAATACTTTATCTCAACCAGAGGTTGCAGTATTTGTTTCAGCAATGTATAAGAATGGAATGAATTTTAACGAAACGGTCTGGCTAGTAGAAGCAATTCTTGACTCCGGAAAAAAGCTAAATTTAAGGAACAAATATATTGCAGACAAACACTGTATCGGAGGAGTTCCAGGAAATAGAACAACCCCTATAATTGTTTCAATTTGCGCAGCAGCAGGACTGACCCTCCCAAAAACTTCTTCAAGGGCAATCACTAGCGCTGCAGGAACTGCAGATGTAATAGAGGCCATAGCAGAAATAGATTTTCAAATGAATGAAATTAAAAAAATAGTCAAAAAAACAAATGCGTGCTTGGCTTGGGGAGGGGGTTTGGGAATGGTCCCTGCAGATTCAAAAATAATAAAGGTAGAAAAAGCACTTAAGATAGATCCAGAAGCACAGCTTTTAGCCTCGATAATGGCAAAGAAACTTTCAGTCGGAAGCAAATACATCGTTATCGATATTCCTTATGGGAATGGTGCAAAAGTAGATAAGAAAAAAGCATTAAGATTGAAACGAAAATTCAAGGCCTTGGCAAAACATTTCAATGTAGATCTTGAAGTTGAATTAACTAAAGGAAGCCAACCAATTGGAAAGGGAGTTGGGCCTATTTTGGAATTAATGGATGTTTTAGAAATACTTGACCCCAAACAAGAAGGCCCAAAAGATTTAGAAGAAAAATCACTATCTCTATCAGCAAAACTTCTAGAAATGACTGGGAAAGCAAAACCTAAAAAAGGCTACTCTATGGCCAAAGAGATTCTTGATTCAGGAAAAGCATTCTCTAAATTTAAAGAAATTATCAAAGCCCAAAAAGGCTCCCTAAAAAATATAAAATTTTCAAAATTCAAAACAGACATTCGCTCAAATAAATCAGGAAAATTAAAATCAATCGACAACAAAAAAATAAATTCTCTTGCAAGAGTTGCAGGTTGCCCCATAGACAAAGCCGCAGGGATATATCTTCATAAAAATTTAGGAGACAAAATAAAAAAAGGTGAAGTAGTAATTACCCTCTATGCAGAATCTCGTTCAAGGTTAAACCGAGCAATAAGATATTTCGAGAAAAATAGGTTTTTCAAAGTTAAGTAATTTTTTTAAACCAACAATTCATAGTAATAAAATGAGACGTTTAGACTATAAAGGGCAGCTAATAGATTATTTTAAAAAAAATCTTTCTAAAAGGTACGATCCAGAATCATTAAAATATGCCTTAGTTAAACAAGGATATTCAAAAGTAGCAGTCGAACAGGCTTACAAAAAGGCAACAGAGGAACTTGCAAAGAAAGCTCCCCCGATAAAAGAAAAACCAATAATTAAGTATGAACTTTATGATCAAAATAACAAACGTGTTGATTTACAGCCCCTAACTTTCTGGGACAGAGTTAAATATTTCTTCAAGGGCAGAAGTACAAATTAATTATTTTAGATTTAACCTTTTATGAAAAACTTTAAAACAGTAGATTATTCTAATATATTATTCTTTAATTAGAGAAAAAAAGCCTCCGTCTCGAAAACTTTAGTTTTTGAGTGTTGGCGAAGAAAGTGAGCCTCCGTACCGAAAACTTTAGTTTTTGAGTGTTGGCGAAGAAAGTGAGCCTCCGTCGCATAATGGTTAGTGCACCGGTCTTGAGAACCGGGCCCTTTGGGCCTCCAGGTTCGATTCCTGGCGGGGGCGTAACTAGCGGGCTGAAATGCCCGCTTCTTTTCCAGAATATCGGACGGAAAATTCATTTTTCTTTGGTTCGACGAGGATGTTCGCGAGTGATTAATGCGCAGCTAACGAGAGAACATGCGAGAACTGGCGGGCGCATTCTTTTTATAATACATTTCCTTAAATCAATCATGAAACGTTCAACAAAGAAGAAATTAGGCATAGCATTAATAATCTTTATTCTAATCATTGCAGCTTGGTCCCTCTATTCTTATCTTAATGAGGGTTTAATTTATTCTCTTCTTTCTGGAAACATTGAAGGGATAATCGCAGAGATACAATCATTTGGTTATTGGGGCTGGATAATTTTTTTCATTTTAATTGTTATTGAATGTGTTTTTGCGCCATTCCCTCCTTTAATCATATACATTGCGGGAGGAGTTGTCTTTGGAGGATTTGCTGCAGGAACAATCGCTTTATTAGCAAATGCAATAGGAGCAGCAATAGCCTACAAACTCTCAAAAATTTATGGTAGAAAATGGGTAGTAAGTCACGTTCCAGATGAAGTAATGCAAAAAGTCGAAAAATACATAGAAAAGTATGGCTCAGCTTCTATCTTCTTACTAAGATTAAATCCCTTAACATCTACAGATTTTATCAGTTATGCAGCAGGCCTAACAAAAATGAACTTTAAGAAATTCCTCTTCTGGACAACATTAGCTTTGGCTCCCTCAATCTTCCTTCAAACATATTTAGGGCAAGAAATTACAGAAAACCCTCTGATTTTCAAACTAGCAATAATTGCAGCAATACTATATGTTTTAGCATTTGCAATAATCTATTTTTTCTTCATGAGAAACAGAAGAAGAAAAAGAAGGAAACTTTTAGATAAAAAAATTATCTAAATTCTTCCTCGGCAACCTCTAAAACTCTACTGTCAGGACTCCAGAGCTCAACATAATCCTCCCTACTTCTAACTCCCCTATAAACTTTCTGAACTAATTCTCTCCTGGCCTTATCTTTATAAAATTTCCAATAATGTCCAGGATTCGTCCTCATTAAAATTTTCCAAAAAGGATCTTTTACATTAGGATTAGGATATTTTGTAAAAATTATTGACCTGCATTGTTCCCCTGGAAAATCAACACCTCTAGAATCTCTTGTGGAGAATAAAATCTCTTTTTTTCCTTCTTTAAACTCTTTAACGATTTCGCCGGTTTTGTCATTGAACTGATCTTCCCGAAGTTCATCTCTGGAAGCAAGAAAATTAAGCCCAAGTTCAGATTTTTCTCTTTCACTTGGCAAATCAAGATATGCATTAACATGAACCAACGTCGGCCTCGAAGCATTCTCGATTGATTTTTCCATAGCCAAAAGATAGTCTTCTCTCGAATGATTTCCATTAGAGAAATTAGAATATTTACAATCTTTCTCAAGCCCTGTTCTCTTTATTCTAACCTCTCCTTGATTCACAGTTTCTGCCTCAACAACTTGAAATTCCTTTATTCCAAAAACATCTCTTAAAACTTCCTTATCATGTATTGTCCCAGACATCAAAACAAGGGCCTTATTTTTCTTTATATATTCTTCAAATCTTTTTTCAAGATTAATTGTAACGATATTAAAAATTAGATTTTTCTCGTCGCTGATAATACAATAACTCTCATTCAAAAAACCTTCAAATTCTTTTGCAATTTCATAAACCTCAAAGAGATAACTATCTTCATCAACTTCTTCAATCCAATTATTTTTCATAAAAATTCTAAGAATGTCATAAGCAGCAGTTCTCTTTAACTCTATAATCTCTCCAATATTTTTTTTAAAATCCCCTCTTTCTCGAATATGTCTTATGATTTCAAAAAGCTCATCCACATATTTTTGATTTTCTTTTTTCCCAAGATGATTAATCAAAGAATTCTGAAGTCTATCAATATTAAGCGCTTTCTGATTTGAAAGATTATCTAGAAACTCATCACATTCATCTATAATTTCTAATTCTGTTTTTGGCTTCCTGTTTAACAAAGTCTCGAGTTTATATTTTAAAGAGTTAAAGACAATAACGTCCGAATCAATATAAGAATTAAACTGTTCATAATAAGGACATCCCGGTTTTCTTAGATGTTGTATAAAGAAATTATCTTCAAGGCCTTCATATTCTCGAGTTTTTTCCGCGATTTTAACCTCATATTTACTAGGTAAAACCGGGCTCCAGTAAGGACAAACAGGAGCAACAGACATCCTTTTCACATCGGATATCTTAGAAAAATCATTTGGATTAATTCTGTTATTTTGCTTCAAATACTCTTTCACTTTGTTCCAATTTTTTTCCTTTATTTCAATTTTACAAGGCAATTCGGGGTTGTCAGCAGATTTATCTTTAGAGAGCATTTTGTTTGCCTCAGCCCTTTTTCCAGCAAAAATGTCGTTGAGCCTAGAATTCTTTTCAAATTTAAATCTTGGAATCGCCTCATTATTCTCCTCGAGAAATTTACATTTGTGGTTCTTACGGCCAGTAATAATATTTATCTTAAGTTTCTCCCCCGTTTTCTTTTTTACGATTTTTCTTTCTTCATAATCTTGTTTATACTGTGCCTGTAGATTTTTTATCGGAACGACTATTGACGTTTTCCCAACCTCTTTTGCAAGATTCAGTGCTATTGCAGATTTTCCAGTCCCACAAACCCCATGAACAAAAATTATCTTTTCTCCTTCTTTAATTTTTGAAAGAATTTCATTGACCACATCTTCTTGAGTTTTATTATTAGAAAAACACAACGGCCTCAATTCATTATCCCCTTCAGTTAAACTCCATTTCATCCTTCAGAAAAACAGCTCTTAGTTATAAGTTTTATTGA
>CAYVFP010000003.1:0-3783 GCA_964451055.1 Candidatus Woesearchaeota archaeon | reverse complement strand
GTTAAACTCCATTTCATCCTTCAGAAAAACAGCTCTTAGTTATAAGTTTTATTGAGAATTAGAATGGGAGAGGCTCATTTGCTTCTCTGATTTCTTCATCAGTCATGGGCCAAGTTATTTTTTTATTATAAAGAGGGTCTCCATTTGGAAGAGGCTCATTTTCAAAAAAGATTTCATTTCTACCCGCAATTGGGCACATTAATCCAAAACCTTTCAATAAATCTTTCTTATTATTGCTTACTCTTTCTTTTGTTTTAATAAGCACATAAGGCTCAGAACCTATTAATTCTCTTTCAATTACTTTTCCAGAATAAATTTTACCTTTATACTTAGCATTAACTCTATCTTCTTCCCAGAAATACCTCCGAACTAAATAGCTCTCATTAACTCCCAAATCAGGAAACATTACTACTTCAAAAACTCCCATAATAAAAAAAATTAAAGTTTCTTTAAATAAACTATCTCACTCCAAAATATACTTCCAAGAACTATTTACTTCTAAACCAAAAAACACCAAAAATTAAACCAATAAATGCCAACGGCTTCCAAGTATCAGAACCTTGTTGTGTAAAAAGAATTGCCATAAAAAATACAGCTACCAATGTCCCAAGAATTTCTTTTTTGTCCATTTTATTTTAATATAAAGAGGAGATTCAAAGAATCTAGCTTCTTCTGTTAAATCATTAACTTACTGTTACGACTAAAGAAGTTGGGATTGGCTCTGGATTAATATAAAAATTAAAATTATCCAAATAGTGAAGCCAATCCTTCTCCAGCAGCTTCTCTCTTCTCTTCCTTCTTTTCTTCTTTCTTCTCTTCAGCTTTTGCTTCAGATCCAGAAGATCCAGAAGATGCAGGTGCACTCGAAGCAACACTAGCATTCGCTAATTCTGCGTCAATGTCAACACCATTAAGACCAGCGATTAATGACTTAACTTTCGCGTCATCAACATCAGTCCCAGTAGCCGCAACAACTTTCTTAACGTTCTCGTCGTTAACTTCTTTTCCAAGTTTGTGCAACAAAAGTGCAGCGTATATGTATTCCATCTTATTTATTTCCTAAAGCCTACCCGAACAAACTAGCTAAACCAGCGCCCGCGTCGGCTTTTTCTTCCTCCTTTTCCTTTTTAGGAGTTTCATCTTCTTTTTCAGCAGAACTCTCTGAAGGAGATTCTTCAACAGCTTCCTCAGGTTCACCGCTAATAATTCTTGCCAATCTCTTTTCGTGAGCACCAGCAGTTTGAATCATAATCTTCACAGTCTCATTTGTTACATATCCAATTCCCACTGCAAATCCTAGAGATCTCGCGAAAGCATCTTTCAAACTTTCGATTGTTCCTTCACTATCGATTATTATTTCTTCATAAACTACTCCGTCCTCGGAATCGTAAGCAGATTTTGGACTGAATCCAATCGAGAAAGGTTTAATATCTAATTTACCTAAAATATCTGCAGCCCCTTGGGAAATTGCTTCTCCTTCTTTAGCCACAACTTTAGGCTCTTTAATTTCAATTTTTCCTCCCTGAATCTGAATCTGAATCCCTAAAGCTCCAAGCTCTGAAATTGCTGGCCCTGGAACCAAATCTGTAGGCCCTGCAGGAACTTCAATGTCTGTTGGAGCAATCTGCCCAACCTTCGCCTTTGAAGGAGTTTTTCTTTTGATAAGCTCTCCTGCCAATTCATATGAATCCATATCCGAGAATAAAAGGGCATTTGCTCCTCCGAACTTATCTTTTAGTTCTTTAACTTCTTCAATCCCAGACTTTTCAACAGCCAAAGAAAACAAATTCTTTTTCGGAATTTTTACTTTAGCCTTTCCTCTCATCTTTTTAGAAATTTGCTGAAATTGCGATCCAGGAATCCCAGAAATATCTGCAATTAACACAGTTCTCTTTGATTTGATCAAGTCTGCTAACTCATTAACAGTCTCAATCTTTCTCTTCGGAATATTCTCTACAACTTTTTTAGTATCGTGTGCCATTTTATCTTAATTTTATTTTTGAAGGTTTAGTCATTGTGAACTTTACCTCAACATTTTTTATATTTTCTTTTTCTCTTGGAAGAACTTTAATCAGTTCATGATAAATTGCCATAATATTTTCAACAATTTCCTGGTCTTTCATATTCTGTTTTCCAACAGCAAGTTTAATACTCGCTTCTTTCGCTCTAATTTTTACACTTGTATTAATTTTTTGCTTCAATTCTTCAATCGATTTTTCATCAGCATTCATCAAGATTCCAAGTTGAGGAGAAGGCATTTTTCCTGCGGGTCCAAGAACTCTACCGAAAGTTGTAGCTACCTTTGGCATTAATTTAGCCTGTGCAATAAAAAAATCATATTTTTTAACAAGTCCTTTAAGTTTCTTTTTATCAGAATATTTTTTGAACTGATCTTGAGTTATAGTATCTACAAATGAACTTTTAGTCTCAAAAAAACCAGCAATCTTTTTTTCTTTAGATTTGTGAGGCAAGTTAACAATTATATTAATTGGATTTTTTTTCAAATCATATTTTTGCAGATTAATAATTAAGTCAACAGTTTGATTGAATTTTCTTTCTTTAGCATCCGCTCTCAATTCTTCCAGAGAGTGTTTTAAGTCTTGTTCTAATTCTGCCATTTTATTTTAGCAATTTAGGTTGCTTTCCTATCCTTCTACAGTATGCGCCTGTTTCCAGAACATTGGAGTTCGGCGATGTAGTTTTGGATGATTATGATAAATTTAAGGGGTTTATAAGTTTAGTGGTTTATTTTTAGATTTTTATTTCAGGAAGATTTTTCTTATCAATTTCATCAAGATGTTGATTGACACTCTTTTTCTCTCTAATTCTCTGAGTAGCCATCTTGAGATTTTCTAAGGTTTTTTCAATTTGCTTTGTATCAACCTCTTTATCAAAAACAACTCCAAGAAGAGATTTGACAGGGTTATCCGAATAATACTCTGCACGATAATTAATATTAAACTCTCTTGAGAGATAGGAGGAATATCTAAAACAAATCCAATAGTTACAAATAGGACTTCTCAATTTAGTTATTGCACATCCTTTGTCCGTGTGATATTCACAGGTTCCAGTTTGAACATATTCCTCCAAGATATTCTTTTTTTGTGTTTCTTGGAATTCTTCTTCGTAACCATTTTCCTTATCAAAGAATTTATCTGTCCCAAAAGAGAATTTATTAAACTCTCTCCCTTCTTTATGGCAACAGCCCTCATTTCCAGGCCCTTTTATCATCCCTAAAGCCCCAGTCCATCCTATGATAGCCTCTTTTTGAGAAAAACAATTCTCTTGGCAGTAATCTGTAGAGTCAAAGAACTCTCTAAGAGAAGACTCTAATTTCACATATAAACCAATTCTTTTATCCAATGATAAATTTTTATTTTTTGGTTTTGGCATTTTAGAATTTTATTGTTTGTTGCTTGCCAAATTTTCTAGGGATTTTGCCTTTTGTTCAGGATTATATTTTCTTAATTCTTTAACATATCTCTTTACCATCCCTTTGATTTCTTCAACGTATTTGTTTATTTCTTTTTCATCAACTCCCATAGCGCTTCCATATATTTCGTTTGTAATTTTGTTTACTTCTTTCCACACTTTTTTGTATTTTATATTCTCAAAAATATTTCCTTTAACATAATTAACTGTATCAATCTTTGCTTCAAATTCGTTCTCCAAATATTCTTCAACAATGTTTACAACAGTCTTAAGTCTCTCAATCTGACCTTCTCTTAATTTCTCTTCATCAATCTCATACTTTGTCATAATTTCCAAATGACAATAACTTTT
>CAYVFP010000002.1:20864-24602 GCA_964451055.1 Candidatus Woesearchaeota archaeon | reverse complement strand
AAGAAAACACTTCTGCAGCAAAATCTTTCTAACTCAAAATCGTCTAGGATTTTCTTTTGGTTTTCGCCTTCAGAACTTCGTTTAACGAATTCTTCCCAAAGGTGACCTACAGGTTTACCGCAACTAAAACATCTAATTGGAATAATCATATTAATAGTGAAAAAAGATAGTTTTTAAAAGTTACTGTTTAGTAGGATTTCGGAAGTTATTGAAAAAAGGAATATAAATATTTAAAAATGATTGAGGCCTAAAAAATAAATCAAGGTGAAAAAATGAAGAGGTGCGTTTATTGTAATGGAGAAGTTTCTGAGGATTCAGCAATAGATGTGTGCGATAGATGCGGCCCACAGGTTTGGGGTGTTAAAATGTTCAATACTATTAAAGACAGTATGAAAGCTGCTCAGGAAAATAACGATTTGGTTTCTACAAATATGAATCCTGAATTCTAAAAAGGATAGATTTTTAAATAGAGTCTTTTTGAAATAGATATGGTTAGAAGGAAAAACGTCAGAGCTAGAGGAAAAATCTCTTTTGAGAAATATTTCCAAAAAATAGAGAAGGGAGACCGTGTTGCAGTGGTTAAAGAAAGATCTATGAAAAGGAACTTTCCCGACACTATTCAAGGAAGAACGGGAGAGGTTATTGGAAAAAGAGGATCGCATTTAATCGTGAAAATCCTAGATATCGCTAGGCCTAAAGAATATTTAATTCACCCGGTACATTTAAAAAAAATAGGAGCAAAAAAATAAGATGATAGTTGACGAAAAACCAATAAGTTTGCCTGAAGCGACAAAATATGTTGATAAGAAAAAGAATCCAGAGTTTCATGCTTTTGCAAAAAAATTGAAAGTTTTAGATTTGAACAAAGCAGAAGATCTTAGAGAAAAATTAATTGCCTTAGAAAATATGAAATTGACTGACAAACACTTAGCAAAGATTGTCGAGATATTGCCAAAAGATAAAGAAGAATTAAATAAAATTGTTACAGAGGCTAACCTTGATGAATCTGAACAAGAAGCGATTTTAAATGTTATCAAGGAAATTTGAAAATGAAAGCGAAGATAAAATTCCCATTCATTCAAATTGGAGGGAAAATTTAAATGAAAGAAGAATATGCAATAGTACTAGATTATTTACCGAATGGATATCCACTAGAAAAAAGGATGTTGCCTTTAGCGCAAGCTATCGGAGAGAAAAATTTAACTCTTCTAGAATTAGTTCCTAGGAGAGGAGAGAGCTTTGAAATAGACGAAAGAGTCTACATCGGAGAAGGGAAAAGAGACAAAGTTTCTTACATCTTCGGAAGACTCAAAAGGGAAAAACTTACAGAATCTGCAAAGAATCAGCTTCAAGAAGTAATCAAAAAATTGGTTAAAGAAAATGAAGCGGAATACGTAAAGTTTTTTAATGAGTCTTTTGCAATAAATAAAAGAGTTCATCAAATTGAACTTTTGCCGGGACTTGGGAAAAAACACATGAAAGAGATTTTGAAGGAAAGAGAAATAAAACCTTTTGAATCGTTTGAAGAAATGAAAAGCAGAGTTCAGAATCTTCCCGATCCAGAAAAAGCAGTAGAAAAAAGGATTTTCCAAGAGCTAACAAATCTTGAAAGACACAACCTTTTCATAAGATAAAAATAAAATGAAACAAGAACCATTTAAAGAAAACAGAGAAGACAGAATAGTAAGAATCTTATCGAAAGATATAGAGGGTAAAATGAGTGTATACTCTGGGCTAACGAAAATTAAAGGGATATCTTGGGCAGCATCGAAGGCGATTTGTAAAAATGCAAAAATAGATTCTAAGAAAAAGATTGGAGCTTTAACGGAGGAAGAATTAGCAAAGGTAGAAGATATTGCTAAAAATGCAAAACTTCCAGACCACCTAATTAACAGAAGAAAGGATTTCGAAACTGGAGAAAAAGGGCATATCGTTGGAGCAGATTTGGAATTGAAACAAGAATTTGATATTAAAAGATTGAAAAAAATAAAAGCTTATAGAGGATTAAGACATCTTCTTAAATTGCCTATGAGAGGACAAAGAACCAAAGCAAACTTTAGAAGAAATAGAAAGAAAGGAGCAGGAATTAAAAAGAAATAAAAATGAAAAGAAGACATAAAAAATATTCAAAACCAAGAAGGCCTTTTGACAAGGCGAGGATTGAGGAAGAAGTTGAAATAAAAAAAGAATATGGGTTGAAGAATAAAAAAGAAATTTGGAAGGCAGATGCAAAAATTAATTCAATGAGGGCTAAAGCTAAAAAGTTGATTAAAGCTTCTCCAGAAGAACAAGAGGCTCTTTTCGGAAGGCTACAAAAAATTGGATTGAAAATTGAGACGATTGCGGATGTTTTGGGGCTAGACAAAAAAGACTATCTTGAAAGAAGACTGCAAACAATTGTTTATAGAAAAGGTTTGGCAGACACAATGAAATCAGCAAGACAAATGATTGTTCATAAAAAAATCTTAGTAGATGGATCTATTGTAAATATTCCATCATACATCGTGCCTGTTTCATTAGAGGATAAAATAACTGCAAGGAAAAAAACTAAAAAGAAAGTTGAAGAGAAAAAAGAAGGGTCAGAAGAAAAGATTGAAGAAAAAGTAGAGGAAAAGAAAGATGAATAAAGAAGAAATTAAGGAAAAAGAAATGAAAGAAAACGAAGAAGTTAAGGTTGAACATAAAAAGAAATCTAAGGAAGCGGAAGCTATTTTGAATATTTATACTTCTTATAACAATACAATAGTTCATGTTACAGACATGTCTGGAAAAACAATTTCTAGAGTAACTGGAGGAATGGTTACAAAGCATAATAGATTGAAAGCAAACCCTACAATTGCTATGTTTATTTCGAAGAGAATCTCTGAAGAGGTTAAAGATCTTGGAATAAAATCTTTTTATGTAAGGATTAGGGCAAAAACTGGAAATCCTTCTCCCGGGCCTGGAGCAAATACTCTGGTTAAAAGTTTAACAAGAGAGGGTTTTAAGATTTTGAACATACTAGATTATACTAGAATCCCTAAAGGTGGACCTAAAAAGAAAGGGGGAAGAAGAGGAAGGAGACCTTAAGATTTAAATAGCTACTAAAATAGATAAGAAAATGGAAATAATAGATAAGAAAAATGATAAAATTGTTTTGAAGGCAAAGATTAGTGAGTCTTTTGCTAACTTTGTTAGAAGAGGAGTTTTTGAAATTGAAACAAATGCAATTGACAATGTTGAAATTTCTAGAAATGATTCTGCTCTTTACGACGAGACTGTTGCACATAGGATGGGATTGATTCCGATAAAGTATAAGAAAGGGGAACAAAAAATAAAGCTTAAGGCTAAAGGGCCGGGATATGTCTATTCTGGAGATATAAAGGGCGATGCTGAAGTTGTTTATGATAAGATTCCTATTACTTTGTTGAAGGAAGGACAGGAGATAGAAATTAAAGGAATTACTACAGAAGGAACTGGAAGAGGGCATTCAAAATTTTTGCCTGGATTGATTTATTATCGAAATGCTTCTGAAGTTACAATGGATAAAGAAATCGCAGAGAAAGTTAAAGAAAGATTTCCAGAGGTTAAGGTTAAAGAGAAAGGAAACAAAGCAACTATTGTTGATGATCAAGCTAAATCTTTCTTGGATTTTGCTGAAGGGATTTCTGAAAGGGAAAAGAAAGAGTTTGAAGTTAAAGATACTGACGAAGTGATTGTTAGTGTTGAGAGTTTTGGACAGCTCAAGGTTGAAGATTT
>CAYVFP010000002.1:19380-20764 GCA_964451055.1 Candidatus Woesearchaeota archaeon | reverse complement strand
AAAAATATTCCCAAACTACAAAAGCAGAAAGGGAATATTTTTTATTAAAAATGGAGAGCTAAAATAGTTCCAAACATGAGTACCCAAATCCCAAAGATTGTAGAAACAAATCCAAAAAGAAACCTAAAGGCAAAGTCAAAACCGGTCCAATTATCTTGAGGATCTTTCTTTTTTGTAGCTGTCAAAAAGACAATTGGAAAAAAAGTGAAAAATACTCCAATGGCCAGAATAATTAAAATAACTACTGTTCTGAAAATTTCGAGCGAAAATAATTCTTCCATGATTATAAATTTTAAAAGTTAAAAACTAAATTTTTATTGAAATGTTTGAGGGTTGAAATTAATCTTCTTCAAATTCAAGTAGTTTGTCTTTTATTGACAAGTATCTTGTGTAGTAAGATATTGCCCGAATTAAGAACAAAGAAGAATTTACTGCAGTTACAGCTCTAAAGAAGATAGAAACAGCATTTTCTCCTTCGATGCCAAAAAAGATTGTGATGAAAGCTATTAAAAGAGAGGCAAAAACGGTTGACTTTCTAGAATGTTCTTCTTGTCTCTTCTCCAACTTTTCTTTCAATTTTGATTTTTCCATGATTATAAATTTTAAAAGTTAAAAATAAAGAAGCTCTCATCCGAGAACAAGAGCTTCTGACTTAATGGCAAGGGGAATCTTCCGTTATTCGTCGATTCTCTTAAATCCCTTCTCAATAAGAGAGCCGGGAAAATTTTCTCCTTTTGAAATTAATCTGACTTTTCCTTCATTTTTTTCGAGGGCGATAATCCAGGCATATGTCCCCATTTGCCTGAAAAGGCCGATAAAAATCCCTTCTTCACCCTTGTTTGTAATGAATCGGTCTCCAGAATCAAATCCTGATCGGGTAGATGAAATTTTGCTAATATCTCCAATAATATAAGGCCCTTCTATTGTTTTTAGCCTAACAAATTTATATCCCCCTAAAACCTCATTCTCTTTTGAAAAAGATTTTGCTTTTTCTAAAAGTTCATTTTCTGTTTTTACATTTTTTTCTTTCATAATATTTCCTTTCTTTTTATTTTTCCTTAGCTAATCCAAATTCCTTTCAGTTTGGAGTTGTTCAGAGCTTCGATTGCATCTAGGGCTTCCCAACAAATGTCCTCTATCTTTGTTCCGGCATACATCCTAATCAGGGTATAACAAGCTGTTCCACATTTGTTACAGATAAGCTTTTCTTTTAAGTTCGAAAGTAAAACATCTTTATCTTCTTTTTCGTAGAAGATTGAATTTATTGCATCTTTTGCAATTAGAAAAACATGGGTAGTTTTTGATGAATTGGATTTTTTAACTGAAGTTTTCATAATTAAAAATTTTATTTGTTAATAACTAGTTTTATTTTTATTGTGTTTGG
>CAYVFP010000002.1:13173-19280 GCA_964451055.1 Candidatus Woesearchaeota archaeon | reverse complement strand
ACAAAATTTGGAAATCTTTTTTCATTCGGGTTTTTCCATTTCTCTTTCTTTTTCATTTTTTACTCCTTTCTTGTTTTTATTTTTTTCAAACTTCTTTTCCAAAATAGGATAGATTACAAGAACTGCAAGGGCGATTAAAGTAATTATTATTTCTCTGAATTGTTCCATGATTTACTCCTTTCTTCTTTAACTTTTTGAAAAATAATCTGTGGAATCAAAAATAACTCTTACAATATTTTCAACAAAGCCATTTGATTCTACAAATAAAAATAGATATTCTCCTTTACTAATTATCTTCCCCAAGGGAAGGTTTATTTGTTGTCCCTCCGGAAATCTCCCAAGAATTTCTGGAGTAAATGATTTTTTTGGGATTTTCAGTTTTACAACAGAATCTTCAATTTCATTTTTAACTAATTTTAATAAAACCAGTCTCGTAAGTGCTAATTCCACAAAACTTGAATCCATGAGAGGCATGGAAATAGTTTCCTTAAGTTCTTTCTCGTTACTACTTGAAATAATTTCTGTAGCAAGTTCCAAAACTTCTCTTTTGTTTGTTGTTCCAGAAAATGAGCATTTTTGTGCTCTAACTGCTAGAGGAATTTTTTTCATTTTTTACTCCTTTCTTATTTTAAATTTCATCTTTTGTTTTCATCTCTGAAATTTTAGTGTTGCCCAATTCAAATTCGAAATCTTCTTTGTCTTTGTCTTTTTCTTTTTCCTTTTCTTCTCCAATCTCTTCACGGTAACTAATAATTACTGCTGCAAGAATTAGTACTAAAATAGTTGCAATAATTACCCAAACATTCTCGTTCAGATAATCTAAAATCTTGCCTAAAATTATGCTTAGATTTTTCATTTTATGTTCCTCCTAAATTTTAATTAATAATTTTTAAATAAAAACCAGGCAGAAAGATTCCTAGGAAACACTACCTGGTAGCCCAACTATGAACGCTCGGTTCAAAACTACCTTTTCATTGGATGGGCCGGTTCCAATTTCTCTGGTTTATCGATGTAAGTTTAATCTCCTCCAATTTTCCAAAAACGGAAACCGGTTGAGATTATGATGCTATTTGCTCCAAGAATCTCTGGAGAATAATTGGTAAAGGCAAACTCTGTCTCTCCGTATTGAGCAAAAGAATATCCTATTTCTAAAAACCAGCTGGATTCTGAATTATTAAATGGAACTTCAAATCCAAGCAAGCCTCTAACTGTAAATGATCTTAGCCTTTCTTCTGTAAAAAGAAAGCTATCGCCTACTTCGAGACTTACGTATGGGTTAAATCCATTTTTGGACAAAAGATATTTTAACTTTAATCCAAAGCTGAAAATATTTGAATTGTGAGGAATGTAATCCTCATCTTCCAAAGAGGTATAAGAGTTTGTACCTACTTCTCCAAAAGCTCCAAATGAAATATTTTCCCGGTTTAGGAAATAAACACTTCCCTTTAAGGAGAATAGAGGTTCAAAACTTGCGATGGAATTGTCTTCTGTGAAAACGTTGACAATAGGAGACAATTCAAAATTTCCTTGCGCTTTTACTCCTTGAGTAATGGCAAGAATTAATACTGAAATTAAAACCAAATTTTTCATAACTTTTTATTTTAAAGATTTAATAAATTTCTCATTCTTATCTCATAATATTCTTTGAATCGTAAAAATCCCGAGAATAATAAAGTTCCTAGGAGAATATAAACTCCTATTAGAAAAAATGTTCCATCAAAAAAGGTTTCAATGCCCTGAGACATTGCTTGGTTTATCAATGCAAAAATGCTCATTGAAGACATTTGAACAATCAGGAAGAGAATGCTTCCAAGTCTTCTTGGTTTTTCTCCCAATACCTTCTTTCTTAGCGGACTTTCCAAATAGAAAACTGTGGAGAATGCGAAAGGAAGAATTAGTATCGCCTTCGCTGTAAAAAATAAGGGCAGGATAGAAACAATTATTCCTGAAACCAGAATTGCTAAATTGTTCAAACTTTCTTTTGAGTCTAAGTTTGAGGAAAGTATTTCATAATTGAAAAGCCAATAAAAACTAGCTACAAAAAATATAAATGCTCCGGGGATGTTTAAAGCAAGTGCTGCCCAAGAGCCAAATCCGAGTTCAAATCCAAAAAACTCTAAGGAGCTTTTTGTTTCAAATGAGAATAAAAACAACAAGTTTAGGGTCGAAACCAAAAGCGTTTTAATTATCGCTAAATAGATTATTTTTTTCATGATTTTTTATTTTATTTGTTAATTAAATTTTTCTTTTAAGAGATTAATAAACCCAGTAACTGCGAAAATTACTCCTAAAAGTTGGAGGGTCACATACAGTTCTGGAGCAATTCCTCCGTTTGAAATAGTATGGCGCCCATAGTTAAGATATCTCATGAATATTGGTTCCTCCAAAAAGGTGCCAAAATTAAATTGTGCGTTTCTTTCTAAAATTTCCAGGCCGTAGAAAATTATTAATCCGGAGATTAAAAGAGTCCACGATTTTGTTAATTTATCTTGCATTTTATTTTACTTTAAAGTTAATAGATTGAAAGAAAAACTAGGCAGAATAATTCCGAGGAAAACGCTGCCTGGTCGACCAAAGCAAGTTGCTATTTTAATTTGAAAGGCGGCCTCTGCCTACCAATCAATTTTGAAGTTGGTCGAAGCTTCAATTTTTAATTGATAATCAACTCGATTATTGGAACAGAATTAAGAAGCATTCCAATAAAAGAAGGAAGTAAAAGGAAAACAAATTCCTTGGCTTTTTGTATTTCAAAGTTCTTTATCCGGTAAAATAACAGGAGAAAGAATGAAAGTCCAAAAGCAAAAAACATGGGAAAAAAGATTCCATTGTTATATGAGATTCCTGAAACCTCCTCAAATAAAGAACATCCGAATCTTTCCATGAACCATCCAACTTCGAAAAAAGTTAGAAATAGTGCGGCCACAAACATCGGAAGAATTATCTTTTTTAGGTAATCACTTCCAGTTGTTGCTTTTTTGTCTGCCAATAGTGCTCCAAATAAAGTTGAGCCAATAAAAATCGCTACGATAACTGAAATAAAAATTAAAGTTTTCATGATATTGATTTTTTAAAGTTAATAATTTTAAATAAAATTTTTGACCGGCTAAGTAAACAAAATAGCTAAGGATAAAACCAGGCCAAATAATGAGGCGATGATAACAAATCTTAGAATGAGAATTATTGTGAGACTCCTCCTAAGATGATATTTTCTTCTTTCTTTTATATAAAAGGCGATTGAAAGAAGATGAATCAAAATAAATACGAGAATATGAATGTAATTTTCCATGATTTATAAATTTTAAAATTTAATAACTAAATTCTAAATTAGGTGCGTGTCTGGGGATTGAATTAATCGCTCCAAATCTTTCTTCCAATAGGCAATTCAATATTTCGATGTAGCCAGGAACCTCTCCCTTTTTGTCTAATAAACCTAAATGTGTGACCTAAAGAGAAAAGAATTGCGAATACACATGTTGCTGCCAAAGCCGAAATAAGGATGGAGGGATTTGAAACGTTTTGGAGATACTCTCCGATTTTTGTCATCCAATCTCCTGCAAATTCCGAAAATCTGCTTCCGTATTTAGAAGTAAAATCTGCAGCTGTGAGGTTGAAATAATCTTTAATGGTTCTAAGATTCTCGGGTAAATTCCGGAGAAAATTTATTGTTACTGGGATTGGTTTTAACAAACCAGCAACTAGCTTTGTAGAAAAAGATCCTTCTGTTCCGAGTGAAACAAGGATTGCGGGAAATGAGGCGATTTTGAGGATCCACTCCAATAAGAATAAAAACATGAATCTTAAAGTTTTCATAATAAAATCTGCTATAACTTCCTTAAAAGCTAAATTTACAATTTATTAAATTGCTTGATTCCGCATTCCGAACCAACTTGTTGTTATTACTAATTTTATTGTTCTCCCGTAAGGATTCGAACCTTTGAAAAAGTGTTTGGAACGGGAGTTTGTGTTTGAGGGTTAAGACACTAATCTAGTTCATAACTCTCACGGAAATCTCTCTCTAGGAGAGAAAGATAAACTTTAAATGATTGGAGCGCGAATTCGGTATGTAGAACTTTAGGTAATTTGATTTTTCCTTGTATTATTTCCCAAAACCATACAGGTTGAGAAGAACCTTCCAATTCTTTTGACAAAACCTCTATCATTTTATCAAAAATTAAATCGTGAAGGTCCTCATATTTTTTGTTATCTAGGCCTAGGCTTACATACATCTCTAGTAAAGGAATAAAATGGTTTTCCTTTTCTATAATCCCCTTTGCTTGCCGAGGATCAATCTCTGCGTTTCTTTCATTTTGGTTTTCTTCTTGCAAAAAACCTTCCAATAATTTAATTTGTTCTTCTTTTTTCATAATTTGTTTCCTCCTAATTTTTTCTTTTTGTATTAATTATTAAAAAATCAATAATCCCTATTAAAAGAAAGATTATTGCTAAAAGTTGAAGTGTTGGATAAATCCACTCATAGACCCCTGCGTTTGCCAAAGAATATTCTTTGAAGTATCTCCAAAAAGCAGGCCCATCAGAGAAAGAAAGAAACATGTTCCTCTCTAAAATTTCTGCAGAGACAAAAACAATTATTCCTGATACAATCAAAGTAATTATATTTCTTTTTCTCATAATTTATTTCTCCTATACTTTAAATGTTAATTAATAAATTTTAATTTGAATTGTGTGTTTGGGAGCTGAGCAACGGCTCTACTTTTTTATTAATAAATCCTGGATAAATCTTCTGAAGTCTTTTTCTCCGGGGATATAAACTATTCCCAATGAAAACATTGGTTCTTTTTCCTCCAGCCAATAATCTGCTCCCGCAAACCAGGAATAATTCTCGCTTAGATTTTTCGAATATTTTATTCCGGGCAAATTCATCCATCCTTCGAATTCCTGAAGAGTATAACTCAAAGACAGGTTATCTGATAATTGGAAGAAAGCTCCAAGATAGGTAAAGAAACTTTCTGGGTTCCAATTTAGTTTTTCTCCCAAAGGATTTGTTGCATGACCGTACCATCCAATGAATGTAAAGTATTTTGTAGGGCTCGAAATAATTTCTGCACCTGCCCAGGGAGTATTTTGGAAAAATCCTCCAGTGAATAGCACCACGGTGTTTAATTTATCCAAGTTTCTACCGGTAAAGGCGAAAACTCTTTGATGATTAACTCTTCCCCCAAGAATTTTATTTTCTTTTTGGAAGGTTACTTTTACATCTAGGCCAGAAGTAATAGGACTTTTTCCTCCTGAGACTACAATCTCTGAAAGAGTGTATCTTTCTTCTTCATTATAAGCTGGCTGTTCCACTGGTTTGTTTTTTGTCGGGAGAGATTTATATTCTACTCCATAGGTTTTCCAGTTAGCTGGATTTGATGGTTGTTCTACGAATAATGAATCTTCTTTCGAAAGGCTCTGGGCGTTTACGTTTAAAGTGATTGCAAAGAGTATTGCAACTACACCGAATGCTAAATTTTTCATAATTTTAATTTTTATTTTGTTGATAATTAAATTCTAAATTAAATTGTGTGTTTGAGGGTTAACAAAGAGTCTAATTTCCTTCATATAATGAAGTTATTGAGAAGTACGTCCGCCTTCTGATATGCTCCTGATTAAGACATATAAAATTTATTTCTTATATAATCTCTATCAATAATTTTCCTTGAGACCACTGATAGACATCCCAAGCCAATACAAGCAACCAGTAAGAAGTCTGGATGATCACTGCCAGGTGCCATTTCCTCTGCTTACGCTCATCTAAACTGCCAATCCATCTTATCAAGGAGATAATAAAAAATATCGCTAATAGAGTGCCTAGGATATATCCTATATCGCTAATATCTTTCTCACCAAACTCTCCGGGCTGAGTCGTTGAGTAAACAAGCCTTGCAGGAGCAAGGAAAGCGTTTATCAGGAAATTATCTGATTGGTAAAACGTCTCATTTATAGACCTAATCTCATAATCGTCTGACTCCGCAAGTTCAATGAATCTTCCATAATTCAGCGAAATGCTTACCACTGAAATCAATAAAATTAATATAAAAAATGCTTTTTTCATAATTTTAATTTTTATTTTGTTGATAATTAAATTCTAAATTAAATTGTGTGTT
>CAYVFP010000002.1:10921-13073 GCA_964451055.1 Candidatus Woesearchaeota archaeon | reverse complement strand
TAATCCCTTCGACTGGAAAATGCCTTGTCGCATTAATATATTTTGTCTTGCGAGCGCCTTGGCAAAGCCTGGCGCGATATTATTAATCTCTATTGTCTCGAGACTGGAAAATCCTTTCTACTTAACTAATTCTTAAGCCAAACGGATGAATTTTTTCCAACCTTTTTCGTATTTGACTTCTTCTACTTTGATATAACTCTTTTGTAGTAACTTTTCTTTAATAATGTTTCCTTTTCGTGTTGAAAGGCCTAAAGCTTTGTAAAATTGCGTTGTGCTTAATTCGTGGCTTGGATTTTGAATTAAAAAATTAAGGAACTTTTTTTCTTCTTTATGTATGTCTTGGTCGATTGATAAACCATTTTGGGTTGGTTCTTTTTTATCCTCTATTTTTATTGATTCTGATTTTTTGTGTTGTTCTTTTTTTTCTGAATCGAGGGATCTATCTATTGCAGAATTTATTGCGATAAGAACATCTCTTTTTGAATATGCGTTTTCTGAAAGTCCTGAAAGCAAAATTGTTTCTGCATCTTTCAGCGATCTCCCTTGGGATAATTTCTTTAGTGCAAACTCTAAAAGGATTTTTTGAGTTTCTGTTAAGGCGAAAGAGTTATTTTTTGTGATTGAGGGGGTTTGTTTCTCCGTTGATTCTGAAACATAGATTGTTTGGGGTTTTTCTTCTAGTGCTCCTTTTTCTTCCAAATTATTATCTGTTTCTTTTTCTTTGTGAATTATTTTTTCTTTGAAGGGCTTGTCGTTTTTGTTTATATCATGACCTTTAACTAAGCAGTCTGTCCTTAACTTTATTTTTTCATCGTTTGCTGTTTCTTTTCTTAAGTTTAAGAAAGGGGCTTTTACTAAGAAAGGGTTTGTATATCTTTCGGAAAGTTTTACTATCGCTGATCCTACGGGCAAACTTGAAAATAATTCTCTTTGGTCTTCTAGTTGCATTAACTGACTTGCTGTTCTTATGTCTGCAGGGAGTTGTTGTTGAAATGCTATGTGGCACGCGGAATTTCCAGTCACTGTGTCAGAAAGTTTTGAAATATGTTGGTCTAAGCAGATTAAACTTATTCCATATTCCCGCAATTCACGATAAACCATGTCTGTTACAGATTCTGAAGTAAAATGAGTATCTTTTTTAAGGAAAACGTTATGGGCTTCATCTACTAAGATTGCGTAATTAAATTTTTCATCGACAATGTTTTCTTTTGCTTTCTTGAGTTTGTACATGTATGTTAAAATGAATTCTGCAAAAAACTTTTTTTCTACGTTTGATAATGAATTTAGTTCAAATACAACTTTCTTATTGAATAAATCTTCTACGGATAAACTTTTTTTCCCTTCGTAATTTACAACTTTTCCAAAATCTCCGAAGGTTAGAACTGAAGCTATTCTTAATGCGCTTTCATACCAGCCGGTTTCACGACCATGGGCATCTTTTGATTTTGATTCAAGCATTCTTCTAATGTGTTGCCAGTTTGGATAAAGGCCAGAATCTTCGTAAACTCCCCATCCTTCGAATGCTTCGTCCAAAGTTTCCAAAAGAATTTTGTGGACACCAAATGAAGCTGAGAAACTTTCTACAAGTAAATCGCAAAGAACATTTATCCATTCTCTTGGTGAAACTCCTTCGGGGGGCCTGTTAATGTTTGTTTTAAAGAGGTTTGAAATTTTTGAGTTTCCGACAGTGAAAATCATCAAATCACGATCTAAATTAATTAGGGGTCTAAAAGATTTTTTCCAATCAAAAACTAAAAAAGGTTTATCTTTTTCTATAAAATTTTTAAGGATATTTAGTGCAAGAGTTGTTTTCCCTGAACCCGACATTCCAGTAATGCAAAGATGTCTAGGCCAATCGTTTTCTCTTAATCCAAAATCAAAGATTTCTTTGTTTCCATAAATAACTTTTGCTAGAGGATAATCGCCTGAAACAGAATCTTCTTTCGGAGGAGCTAAGTTTATTCCTTTTTCTAAAAGTTTTGAGAGATTCTTTTGGTAAAGTGTAATAAGGAATTGTGCTAAATCTCTTTTCTCTTCAATGTCCTCTGCGATTGAATATTTGAAATAAAGCTCATCTATTTTTTCTCCGAATAGAGGTTTTAGCTTCGTTGCTATTTCTTCAATTGATAAGGGTCTTTGGTTGTTCATTTTA
>CAYVFP010000002.1:3626-10821 GCA_964451055.1 Candidatus Woesearchaeota archaeon | reverse complement strand
ATAAGGTTTTGTTTATACTTTTCTTTTAAGTTAGAGCTTTCTGAAAGATTATAATTCATTGGACTAAATCTCCCCTTTTGCTCAAAGAAGTTTTTTAGGGAAGAATTGTAATTTTTAAACCAAGATTCATATTTAGAAATATTATTAAAAACTCGAGAAAGGTTTTGGCTTGCAACCCATCGTCTATTGATAGTCTCTTCTTTGATTCTATTATTTATTTCATCATCTACCTCCTCTTGGTTTCCGGAATATTCTTTTTTAACTAAATTATTAGCTAAATCTCTTGAAACATCTTTGAAATCTTCCGGAAAGTTTTTATCAATTTTTCCGCCATAAATTGTTATATCCTCTTGCAGATTTTTCATCCTAATTTTCCTCCATTAATTTTGAAAGAGCTGAAGTTCTTTCTAGTTTTTCATTTAATTCTCTTTCATAAATTCTCATTTCTTTTTTCAATGCAGAAATATCCTTCCAGCAGTTTATTCTTTCATTAAGTTGAAGTTCTGAGATTTCCATCTTTTTGTGTCTAAGATCATTTTTTTCTTGAGAAAGATTTCTTGTGTCAATGTTTGGGTTGAAATTGTTTTGGTTTTCTAAAAGATAATTATTAATTTCGAGTTTCAGTTTTTCTGCTTCCTTTATTACTTGTTGGCTTAAAATTCTTCTTTCTTTTATTAGTTCATTTAATTCAGAAATTGCATTTTTTAGAGATTGTATTTTTTCTTTTCCAGGCAATTCAAAACTAGGTTTTTGGGTTATTTCGGGGTTTTTCAACTGAGAAAAACGTTCTTTCAGGGGGGAAATATCTATTTGATTCATAGTATTGTTACTATCAAGTAGTTTATAAATCTTTCCATAATTATGTTACGGCTAAGTGGTTACATATTTATGAATTTTTCGGGGTTTTTAGAAAGTTAAAGTTTTTATAGTGAGTAGAATTAAGAAATATAACAAAGAATGTGGGTGTGCCGGAGTGGTCAAACGGGACAGACTCAAGATCTGTTGGCCTATGCCTACGCAGGTTCGAATCCTGTCACCCACATAAAAAAGATTAAGAAAGATATTTTCTCAAGTAATTTTGATAAAGGTCTTCTGAAACTTCAAATTTATGGGAATATATTCCTAAGGAAGATTCTTTCTCTAAACAATCCATCCAAATCTTATTTACTTTGGCACACTCTTCTTTAGAACAAGACTTTTTGTTTTGGGATTCATTTAATCTATTTACAAGAGATAATAATTCTAGTTTATCTACTTCTATCGACTTATTTCCCATCTATAAAAGAGATAAATTAACTTTAAATAAGCTTGTTAAAAATTAATAATATCAGAAAGGTTTATAAAACGAAAATCTCTGACATTAATACCTGCGAGTTGAATGCTCAGCGCGGAGCGGGAATTAGAGTTCTAATTCTCAAGAGTAAACCAAAATGGAAAAATCAAAAACAAAAATTGAGAGACAATTAAGAAAGAAAACTAATCCTGAATTAGTTGAGACAATTGTAGCTTGCAAGAAAAATCCAAAATGGAATGAAGTTGCTTCTCTTCTTTCTGGTTTAAAATCAAATAGAGTTAATAAGAATCTTGCAGAAATTGAAAAGCTCTCAAAAGATGGAGAAAGTGTTCTTGTTTCAGGAAAAGTTTTATCTGGAGGAGAATTGAACAAAAAAATCAAAGTTGTTGCATTTTCTTTTTCAGAGAAGGCAATTGAAAAGTTAAAAAAGAACAAAATTGAATATGATTATATAATTGAAGAAGTTAAAAAAAATAAAGATGCAAAAGGAGTTAAAATTTTAAGATGATTGTTGACGGAAAGGGGGTTACTTTGGGAAGGTTGGCTAGTTTTGTAGCGAAAGAGGCCTTGAAAGGAAATGAAGTAAATGTAGTTAACGTTAAAGAAATTATTATTACTGGAAGTAAAAAAAATATTGAAAAAGAATTTTCTGAAAAGAGATCGAGAATAGGACATAGTCAAAAAGGTCCAAAACATCCTGCAATAACAGAAAAAATGGTAAAAAGAGTTATAAGAGGAATGTTGCCTAATTATAGAGAGGGGAGAGGAAAAGAAGCAATTAATAAAATCAAATGTTACAAAGGCTTTCCAAAACAATTTGAAGGAAAAGATATTGTTGAAATGGAAAGGAAAAAGAAAATAAAATATTCAAAAGTAAAGGAGTTTGCTAAAAGATAATGGGAATTGAAACAAAATATAAAAAAGTCTATTCTTCAGGTAAGAGGAAATCTGCTGTAGCAAGGGCTGTGATAACTGCGGGCTCGGGAAAAATTTTGTATAATAATATGAGGTTAGAAAACTTGCACCTTTTTGATAGACTTAAGTTAGAAGAACCAATAAAGATTGCTGAAAAAGTTTTGAAAAAATTAGAATTTGATGCGAAGATAACTTCAAGGGGCGGGGGAGAAAAAGGACAGATTGACGCATCAAGAATTGCTCTCGCTAAAGGGCTTGTGGAATTTACTGGTTCAGAAGAACTTAAGGAAGCTTACTTAAAGTATGATAGAAATCTTCTTGTTGCGGATGTTAGAAGAAAGGAATCCAACAAACCGGGAGATTCTAAAGCAAGAGCGAAGAGACAGAAGTCGTTCAGATAATTCTTTCATTAAATATTTTCTTAGATAAACTTATAAGTATTAATTCGGTTAATTTTGTATGGCAAAAGAGATTGTTAAAAAAGGGAAAAAAGCAGATAATGAAAGATTAGAAGCTTTAATGAGAATTGTTGTAGGAATTGTTTCTGGAATTATTTTATACTTGTGGGGTTACGCTGTAGCAGTTATTGCTTTTGTTAATTTTATTTATACGCTTGTTGTTGGAAAAAGGTTGAAAGAGGTTGCAGACTTTACAGAAATTTGGACAACTCAAGTTTATCATTTTACAAGATATATGGGATTTGTGACAAACAAAAGACCTTTCCCTTTTGTTGAGTTGAAAAAAAATATTGGGAAATTTGAATAAGTTTTATTTTGAATCTAAATTAACTCTATTTTATCCCTAGACGTTCTAATTTGTCTTGTACTTGGTTAAATAAAATTGAAGAAATAATTGGTTTGTGTTGAGAGTTATGAATTTCTCCATTGAATTTTATTTTACCTAAATATGTGAAATTTCTAAGAATTTTTTTTAGTCCGTTTACAGAGAAACCATACTTTTTTGATAGTTGGTTTAAACTTGAATTTGAATCTCTGAAATTTAAAAAAATGTCCTCTACAGTTTGGAATTTTTCTTCATCTGGAATTAAATTATTATTTTCTATTTTGTATCCGAAAGGGGCACGACTCATAACAAAACCTTTTTGGGCTTTTGAAATCATTCCAGATTTTTGTTTTGATCCTGAAGGTTGAAGTCTTTTCCTGTAAGTTTGTAAATCTCTCCAATTTGTTTTCTCTTGTATGTATTCTTGAAACTCTTTCTCTGAATCTGGAGAAAAACTGAAACAAAATTCACACAGAGTTTCGTTGAACTTTTGTTTGTTTGTTTTTGATTTATAATCACATTTTAGACAAGCAAGATTTTCGTTTATCATTTTCCTTTTATGAATTCCTTCAATTTAATTTTTCTTTCTTGGGGGTTATTTACCTGTTTTAATATTTCTCTAAATTTAATTGCATAAATAAAATATTGCTTTTGAAAAGAATAATTGGTCTTTTCTGCTTTTTCTTCCAATTGATTTAAACTCTTATCTGAAAATTCCTGAAAATAGGTTACCAGTCCTTCGTTGTATCTCCAATCTTTTGGCTCTAATTTATTACCTTCTGCTAGAACATGTATCCATTCATGAAAGAGAGTAAAGCTCTTTAAAATTCTTAATTCATTTTTATCATTTGATTTTGTTAAAATTGCTAATTTTGAATTGTTTTTAAATTTCTTAGATATCTTTTTATAAAGATTGTAATATATTTCCCTTATCTCTTTATTTTCTATATCCTTTGTCCAAGATAAAAAATATTTCTCAAAAAATTCTTTACCAACCATTTGTCCGCCATACCTGTTTAAACAAGCCTTAAACTCATTTGAAGAAGCAAAATTTTCAATTTGTTTTGTCCTTGAAAACGCATCTTTCCCATATTTTTCATAGATTGGATCTTGACAGAGCAAAAGATATTCCAACAAGATATTTTCTTTTTTAGAAATCCAGAGATGTTTAAACCAATTTTTTTTAAAATCAAGATTAAAGCTTTTTGCCAATTTTTTTAATTTATACAATTCTTTATTTTCCATTTTATTTTTATTCCATTAATGAATCTATAGGAGATTTTATTTTTTTTAATTCTTGTGTTGAAATATGGGTGTAGATTTGTGTTGTGCTGAGATCTGAATGCCCTAAAAGCTCTTGGATTTTTCTTATGTCTGTTCCATTTTCTAAGAGATGTGTTGCAAAGCTGTGTCTTAAAGTATGGGGATGGACTTCTTTATTTATTCCGGCTTTTTCTTTTGCATTCTTTACGATCTTTTGGATGTTTCTTTCAGAGAGTTTTCCTTTAGGTCCGGAAAATAAATATTCTTGATTAAATTGTTTTTGGTTTTCTGCTTGGGACTTTAATTCTTCGATTAAAAATGAGGGAATATTGAAAATCCTATCTTTTTTTCCTTTTGCTTGTCGGACATGGCCAATACGTTCCTCAAAATCCAAATTATTTATTTTTAGGTTTGTTATTTCTGATACTCTTAGGCCTGAAGCATAAAGCAAAGAAATCATTAGTTTTGATTTTTTATTTGAGATTGCATCGAATAAATCCCGAATTTCTTGTTTTGTTAAAACAGAAGGGAGTTTCTTCTCACGCTTAGGTCTTTTTATATTCAGAGTTATGTCTTTTTGAAGAATTGATGTAAAGGAATATTTTATTGCTGAGAGAAATAAAATTGTAGATATTGCTGATCTTTCAGAAAAGTTTTCTGCTACATAAAGTTTTAAGTCATCTTCTGTTATTTCTTCCGGATTTTTATTTATAAAATTAAGAAATTTTTTGTTTAAAGAAATATAGTTTCTTAGAGTGTAATTAGAATTTTTTGAAATCTTTAATTCAACTTCTAGTTTTTTTAGGAATTCTTCTTTCTCCATTTAATCTTCTTGTTTAAACAGCTGTTTAAACAGCCTCTTTATTTAGACTCTTATTTAATTCTTGAATTGTTTGTTTGTTGTCTTTGAAGAGAATCGTTTTCATTCCTAGTTTTTTTGCGGGTTTTAGGTTGTAATTTCTGTTGTCAATAAATAAAATGTCGGAATATTTTATTTTTCCGAATTTGTTTTCTAGTCTTTTCTTTAGCAGTCTGTAGATTTCTAGGCTGGGTTTTCTCATTTTTTCATCACAAGAGAAAATTATTGGATCAAAATATTTCATATCTTTCTTTGTTATTAACGCTTCCTTAGAAAAATAAGTTTGATCAGATAGAATTCCTACTATGTACCTCTTGGTTAATTTTTTGGCTTTCCTGAAAAGCTTTTTATTTTTCTTAAATGATTTTTTGTGTGCTTTTATGAAAATCTCATTTAATTTTTCAGGGTTTGTGTTTAGAGATTTTGACATTTCAGAAAGAACTTTTTTTTCTGACCAAACACCTGTTATGGATTTTCTATAAGGAATTTCTATTTTTTTAATCCAAGTTTTTAGAGAAAGACTAAATTTTTTTGCCATATATTCATGAACCTTTATGTTCTGGTGGCCGTACCTTATTTTTTTATCTCCTAATAACAAGACTCCTCCGATGTCGAAAATAATTGCTTTTATTTCTCCGTTAGATTTTTTAGAATTTGAATCCCTTTTTTTTTGTATTTTCATAAATAGATTATGCGAACTCTGTTTAAAAAGTTATTTTTTATGTTTAGAGTTTTTTTGATTAGATTTTTTTGAGGATTTTGAAGAAATTTCTTTTTGGTTTAGATACATAAAAACAACTGCGCCGATTATGAAGAGCCAATCTACAAGATACATCAATGCCAAGAAGATGAATGCAATAATTGAATAAAAGATTATTTTTTTGTTCATATATTCTTAAATAGGTCTTGGTTTTTAAATTTGTATGAAGATGCAAGACAAAGTAAGGCTTGGAGTATTGATTGTTGTAGCTTTGCTTGTTTTAAACAGTATAATTCTAATTGGACAAGCAAAAAATGACTGGGAAGAGGCTAAGAAACCAGATAGGGAAAAAGAAAAAGTTTTAGAAAAAAGTTATGAATCGAGAGGGTTGTTTAAACAGCGTTTAGATGTTTGGGCATATACTAATGATTACAACGTTTATGTTGAAAACAAAGGAGAAGGGGATTATTTCGAGGTTACTGTTTACCTCAAATCTTCTGAAGGAATTGAAGAAAAGAAGTTTAGAAAGTACATTTTTTCGGGAGAAGAAGAACGGTTTTATTTCAGAGAAATTACTAGAGATAAAAATAAATATCTTGATTGGAGATACGAGGTAGACTAATTTTTGCGATAAAGGCTTATAAACTCTAAAATATTAATTATATTGTCCTTTTATAAAAATGAAAGGAGGGAAAAATGAGTAAGAAGATTTTTGTTGGAAACCTGGCTTTCAAGTTACGTGGAAAAGACTTGAGAGATGCTTTCTCTGAATATGGGGAAATTGAAGACGCGACTGTTATCTTGGATAAGTTTGATAAGAGAAAGTCGAAAGGATTCGGTTTTGTGACCTTTGTTCAAGAGGCTGATGCTGATAAAGCAATTGCTGAAATGAATGAAAAAGAAATTGAAGGAAGGAAGATTATTGTAAACGAGGCTAAGCCTAGAGAAGAATAAATTCTTTAATTTAGGTAGCTTAGTTAAAATTTGTTTTTTTATTTTTAGACTATTTTTGGAAAATTTTTGAAGTATTGAAGCTTTAGGATAGAATGAAAAATGAGAGTGATCTTATTGCGATATTTTCAAGATTATTTTTATTGTTGTTTTAGCTATGGCCTTTCCTTCTAAAGTAGCGGTTTTATTTCAAAGCGAAATTTATCTTGTTTCATTATTTTTAACGATTATTTTGGTGTTTTTTATTTGTGACTCAGGCTAAAAAGATATTAATTTGAACTTAGGTTAGGTTAGTTAAAAGCCAGAAATTGAAAAAAGACAGGGTTTTGGTTGGTTTTTTGAAAAAAATGCAAAAACGGCCTAAAAAGGGCTAAAATCAGTGAAAAATGGCCAAAAAAGTACGCACAATGTATATTATACGAACTCTTGT
>CAYVFP010000002.1:0-3526 GCA_964451055.1 Candidatus Woesearchaeota archaeon | reverse complement strand
CTGTTTTTCCTGACTGATTGGTTGTTTAATGGAGGATTTGGTTTAATTTTGGTGTTTTATGAACTTAGGTTAGCTTAATTAAAAATTAAAGGAAAAAGAGTTTTTCTCTAAAAGAATCTGAGTCTCTTGAGAAGTTATTAGTGCTTTTATTGTGAGGAAAAATAGAATTTCCTCTGAATTTTGAGAAAATATCCTCTGAATCTGGATTGAACTCAAGATTTCTAATTTTGGATAGAGTTTTGCCCATAGAGAGGGATCTATCATAAATTTTTTTTGATAGTGGAGATTTTAGTGATGATAACTCTCCTGTTTCTAATAGTTCTAGGGATAATTTCGAAGTAGAATTAGGAGGGCCCTTTCCCTGTTCCTCGTAAACTATTGCATAGCTTTCTGAGTTTGAGAGAGAATAGATTCTGCCAATATAATCTTCCCGGTTTACATAGAAAGAAGCCTCTAGAGGATTTTCTGAAAACTCTAGATTTAACTGGCTCTTCATAGAAATTTTTGGTTTGAGATGTTTATAAAAATTTAGCTATTTTAGAAAATATTTTTTAATTGAATTTAAAGTATTCCTTTGTACTTAGGTTAACTTAGTATAAATTTATTAGAAAATATAAAATATTCTGCTGTTTGAAGGTATTTCAGTTGTTTAAACAGCTGTTTTTTGTTTTTTATCGTCGATTAAGAAACTTTTGAGAAAAAGTGTGTTTGGCTGTTTAACGCCCGCTAAAGTTGTTTAAACAGCGGTTTTTGTGTTTATTTTTGTTTTTTTGGAAGGTATTTCAGTTGTTTAGATGGCTTTTTTAAATTTGTCTAAGATCTGTCTAATTTACTTAAAAAAAGCATTTTATCGAGGGAAAAAGAAAAGGTTTTTAAATAGAAAAGATATAATATAACTATGTTTTGGATAACATCTGGAAAAAAGAGGGTTGAAGAAGTTAGACAAGAAACAAAAAAAGGTTTTGAGTCTGTAAAGAAAGATATTAGTTCTGTTGGAAGATGGATTAAACACCTGGATGAAGAAAAAAACAACCAAAAAGATGAGCTTGATTATCTAAAAGAAGAGTTATCGTCGGTAAAAGATGAACTTGAAAATTTAAAAAATATTGTTTCTTTGACAAATATTTCTAAAAAACAACGGGTGTTTAAACAGCCGTTTAAAACAGAGGAGGCTCTGTTTGAAGAACAAACAGGTGTTTATCCTGTTCAAACAGGTGTTCAAACAGGTGTTCAAACAACTAATTTAGAGGCTTTTTCTATAACAGAGAGAGCAATTCTTTTAGTACTTTTAAATTCTGACATAAACCTCAGTTATGATGATTTGGCTGCTATGCTTGGAAAGCAGAAATCTACTATAAGAGGCCAAATAAAGGCTATAAAATCGAAAAGTGAGAGTTTGGTAGAAGAGATAATAGAACAAAATGGTAAAAAAAGACTATACATACCTGAAAAAATAAAGGAAAAACTGCTCAAAAAACAAAAAGTGAGAGTTAAGGAGAAGAAAAAATCCAAAAAAGATGAAGAAAATGATTAAAAGAACTTAAAAAGTGAGAGAAAAGAGATTTTTACAAAAAAGATTAAAGAGAAAAAGTCTTAGAAAAATAAATTGAAAGAAGGACTTAAAAAGAGAGATTAATAGTTATTCTCTACACCGAATAAATAAAAATAAGTCAAAAAGATATGTTTTTATCGTCGAGATTAAAGATCTCTTAGTTTTAAAATAGAACTTAAAGAGGCCATTTTCTTTAAATTAGAGGAAATTTTCAACCTTATTCCTTTGTTGTTTACCTTTTCTTTTTGTAAAGGGATTCCTTTTTTAATGAGCCTGCCTACGTAGTCTCTTATTGAACTTTCTGAGAGGTTTAACGAAGAAGAAAGGGATTTATAATCAGAATATCCTTGCTCTTCCTCTAATTGATAAATTGAAGAAAAAACAATCATTTCTTGATTGGTGAGGTTTTGAAATTTTTTCTTTAAATCCTCTTGTATGTTGCTGAGAGTTTGGATAATATCCTCAGTATCTCCAAGATTTTGTTTTGTAGGCAAATTTGAATTATAATCTGAAATATCCCCTTGTCTGTTTGTCTGTCTGTTTGTCTGTCTGTTTGTCGAAACCCCTTCATTTCTTGTGGAAATACCTAAATTTTGAGCATTTAAAGGCTTAATATCTTGTCTAAGTGTCTGATTTATCTGTCTGTCTGGCTGAAAAGAAGAGATTTCTGTCTTATTGTCCGTTTGTCTGTCTAATCTCTCTTTTAGCTGATTATGCGAACTTTTAATAGAATTTAATTCTGAGTAGAAATTTTCTATTATTTTTGAAAAATCAAATATCCTTTGATTAATCTTTGAGAATTCTTGATTTATTGAATACATCTCTTGTTTAAGAAAGTAAATATCTCTTCTTACATTTTCAAAAGAATTTTTTATATTTTCCATTAAAAAGAAATGATCTGTTTCTTTAAAAAAATTAAGGTGTTAGGATGAAATGAACTACAGGATTTAACTTGGCTAGATGAAAACCCTGTATAAAAATTATAATTGTTTCCTTCTATAGAATGAGTAGGCTTCCGGTGAAAGTCTCCATCTAGATCTCCTTAGATATTTTTCTCCAGAAGGATTCTTTTTTATCTCAATAACAATATTCTTCTTTTTGAGGTTCAAAAGAAGTTTTTTGATGAATTCTTCGTCTCGAGCTAATTCTTTCGCTATATGGGAAGTAAAATGAGATTTAAGGCTATTTGAGTAAAGAAAAGAAATTATTTGTTCAGAAATTTTTTGTGTTTTCTCTTTTGATATTTTCATAGAAAGATTAAGAATATAGAGTTTAAAAAATTAAAGAATGTGTCTTTTATTAAGAATAATTCTTTTCTAGAGAGTAGGCCTATTAAAAACTAAAAGGATTATTTCTTTTTAGAAGGTTTAAGCGTTGGAAGCCTAAAGTGGGCAGGAAGATTCAAATCTTCTTCTAACTCAAGAGCTTTAATACTTGATTTTTTAAGGATTATATTAAAAATAGATACTTTGAAATCGTTTGATATTTTTTTGTTTTCGAAGTCTTTTAGGATGTCCTTTGATTTTTTAGAATCAAGAATAATTATCAAATTTCCTCCAAACTCAAGATTTGCAAGATTTTTGTATTCAATTGAATAATTAAATTCTACTGCTAACAAAGATTCTTTTGAGTTTGCAAATTCTGATTTTATTTCTTTTATGTTTTCAATATTAATTTTTGTATCTATCTTTATTTCTTTAACTGCAGACTTCTTTTTCTCTGCATTGATTTTTGTGAAGTTAAATCCCGCTAATCTCATTGTAGAAATAATATTTTAACATAGTTTTTAAAGATTTAGGTTTTACAAATCAATTTTTTAAATTATTATCTTAATCTGTTAAAAACAAAAAATAGTCTAATAAAAGATATAAAACAAAAATATAGATAATAAAGATAATGATAATAATAAAATAGTAATAATAGTGTGATGAGAAAAATAGGAAATTTAGATTTTTATTAATTAAATTATATCTT
>CAYVFP010000001.1:27442-29209 GCA_964451055.1 Candidatus Woesearchaeota archaeon | reverse complement strand
AAAACATAAACAATTTTAAATAGTTCTAAGTTTTTGTTTTATTAAGGAGTCAAAACTAAAAATGCCAATGACATTCTCAGTTTTGTTATTGGATTCGATAAAAAGAGTCAAAACTAAAAATGCCACACCAATGTGTTAAGTGCTCCAGGGTAATTCCTGTGGCTAACAAAGAATTATTAGAAGGTTGCGCTAGCTGTGGAAGTAAGTTCTTTTTTTATATTCGTGAGGAGCAGATGCAGGCCGCAAAAGAAAAATTAATTGAAATACCTGAAAAAGAGAAAACAAAAATTGAAAAAGAAGTGAGGGAAATTGCGGGAATAAGAGAAGATGATGCTCCAGTTATTCTTGACTTCGAATCTGTTAGGGTTACAGGCTCTGGAAAGTTTGAGATTGACCTTGCAAAGTTGTTCAATCCTAAAAGGCCTCTAGTTTACAAACTTGAGGAAGGAAAATACATTATTGATCTTTCTAGTACCTTTGGGGAAAAGCCAAAAGAAAAAGATTAATTTGTGAGGGAAACCCTTATAATTCTTAAATCCTAATCTAATTTATGAACAAGATTAAAAAAGTTCTCTCAGAAGTTTTGTTTGAGATTTCGCCTTCAAAGGAAGAGCTTAAAGAAATGAATGGGATTGTTAACGATTTTCTTAGAGATATTTCTCAAAGAATAAGAAAAGAGAGAATAAATGTTCAGGCTTTTGTGGGGGGAAGCTTTGCAAAGGGAACGGTTACGAAAAAAGATAGTTACGATGCAGATATTTTTTTGAGGTTTGATAAAAAGTATTCTGAGAAGGAATATGGAGATTATATTAGGAAAATTTTGAAAGGAAAAAAATTTGAAACAGTTCATGGTTCTAGAGATTATTTTAAAATAAAAGTCAAAGATAATTTTTTTATTGAAATTATTCCTGTTAAAAAAATTTCAAAGCCTTCTGAGGCGGAGAACATAACTGATTTATCTTATTCTCACGTTAAATATTTAAAAAAAGCGATAAAGAATAAATTGATTCTAGAAGAGATAAAACTTGCGAAGGCTTTTTGTTTTGCAAATAAAGTTTATGGTGCAGAAAGTTATATTCAAGGATTTTCGGGATATTCTTTGGAGCTTTTGGTAAATTATTATGGGGGATTTGAAAAGATGCTTAAAAAATTGGTTAAGGTTAAAGAAGAAAAATTAATAATTGATATTGAGAAATTTTATCCTCGGAAGAAAAATGTTTTGTTGGACATTAATGAGTCTAAACTTGAATCTCCTATAATCCTTGTTGATCCCACATACAAAACAAGAAATGTTCTTGCTGCGTTGTCTGATGAAAGTTTTAGGAAATTTCAAGAAGCTGCGCGGAAATTCTTGAAAAACCCTTCAAAGAAAGATTTTGAATTAGAAAAAATTGATGTTGAAAAAGTTAAAAAAAGGGCTTTGTCTTCGGGTAAAGATTTTATTGAAGCAGAGATTGCAACTTCTAAAGAGCCAGGAGATGTTGCGGGAACTAAATTATTAAAGTTCTACAGACATTTTGTTGAAGAGGTTTCAAAGTATTTTATAATTTCAAATAAAGGATTTAATTACAACCAGAAACAGTCTGCTAGATTTTTTATCGTTGCCGTTCCTAAAAAAGAAATTATTTTTGAAGGCCCATTTGTCTCAGATAAAAAAAACTCAGAGAGATTTATGAAAGAGCATTCCAATATTACAGAGAAGAATAGGAAGTTATTCGCTAAAGAGAAAATCGACTTTTCTTTGAAAGAGTTTTTTGAAAAGTGGAA
>CAYVFP010000001.1:25020-27342 GCA_964451055.1 Candidatus Woesearchaeota archaeon | reverse complement strand
TTTTTCTTCCATTTTATTTCAAAGCCAAGTCAAACAAACTTCCGAATGAATCAGCAAAAAATTCAGAGTTTAACCAGACAGCCTGATCATTTTTAGTTGAATCTTTTGATAAATAGAAAAGTACTTCTTTTCTGTCGATTATGAAGAATTTAGCGTCTATATCCACTTCTTTAATTTTAATATCAAATCTCTTTGAAATTTCTTTTATTATTTCTGTTTTTCCTGAAAGTGCGATTTTTATTTTAACTTTGTTTTTTCTAAGTAAATCAAATGTTTCTTGGAAAAGTCTTTCTTTCTTTTTTATTTCATCTGCGTTCGTACAAACAATAACTTCATTTTCTGCGTTTTCTATTAAGTCTCTTAGGTGATTTGAAATGTTTGAACGTCCTTTTAAGGAGGCTGAAAGGTCTTCACGTTTTACAGGGTTTATCCCTTCGTTGTAAAGGTTTTCTAATTTATTGAATTCTTCAGATGTCCTTATGTTTGAAAGTGAAACGACTCTATCTTCAGCTTCTTTTCTTACATTGTTTTTCATCTTTTCAAGAACAATATGAGGTTTAACTCCAAGATATTTTACGGGTTTTCCTAATTTGGCTAGGGCAAATCCTTTCTTTTCTAATGTTTCTAAGACGTCGTATGTTCTTGATCTTGGAACTCCGGATAGAGATGCGATTTCTCCAGCAGAAGCAGAACCTTTGCTAAGTAAAGCTAACCATACTTTTGTTTCATAGATGTTCAAATCAAAGTAATCTCTGATTTTTCCAATAAGTTCTTGTTTTACTAACATTTTACTTCACGTCCTCTCCTGTTTCTTTTACTTCATTCTCTAGAGAATTTATTTTTGATTTCTCTTGAGGGTTGTAAACTTCATTGTAATAAGAGCCTCTATCTTTTGCGGGGAAAATGCTTAAAATCATTTCACTAACTCCGCAAAAAGCTTCTCCGATTGTATGCCCCATTTTAGCCAAATAGGAATCTTTCAAAGTATTATATCTGTCTTCTTTCATTGTATTGTTACTATTATTGCGGGGTTTATAAAGTTTTCTATATGTTGTTTTGTTTGAGGAGTAACATAATAGGAAAGTTTAAATAATAAGAATAGGGGTTAAGATATGGCAAATAAATTTGGTCTTGGACAGAAAAAAAATAAATATGATATCTATGAAGGAAAAGAAGTTAGAATTAGCTACGGCCAAGATGGAGGTACTGGAATATTTGACAAATATGAAGATGGTGTTTTTTACTTGAACCCTTCCCTAATTTTTGAAAATGAATTTGATGGGCAGGGACAAATGAAAAGGGTTCCAAAGATTGAAAGAGAGATTCCTACGATTGTTGAGCCAAAACAAATGCCTATAAAAATCGAAAGATTAAATGATGGTTACTTAGAAAAAATAATTGAAACTCACAGCAATTATAGAGAGAAAATAAATAATCCTACCTCAAAAGGTAACTAATTCCCATCGCTAACAAAATTCCTGTCGTGATAAAAGGCATTGCAGGGTAGAATTTCTTTTTCTTTGAATTTAGTAGTAAGAAAGCAAGACCTAAGAATCCTCCAGCTATAACTGCAACGGCCGACCAAATTCCCCAATTAATCAAAACAACTCCTGCAGGAATTAGAGTAAATGCAACGTCTCCTCCTCCAAGGATTGCTGTGTTGACTTTTACTCCTTTTTTCTTAAGCTCTGATTTTGACATTTTTTCTATTTTTCTTCTTTGGGCTTTTGTTAGATAAGGCACCATAAATCCTGCAAAAATCTTTAAGCTCTTCATTTGATATTTTGCCATTTTTTGCATTATTCCTGATTTCCAGACTGCCCAGGCATCGTAGATTGAAATTAAAATTAGTAAACCAATTGTCCATGTTATGTTTAGTAATGGAACGAAAACTGCAGCGATTCCTGGATAAATTAGTAATTCTGTTAGGTTGTGGACGAGAATATCTCGTTTGTAAACTTTCATTAATGCGAAGGGCAGAGCAAAAATTAAGGCTAGGAAAGAAAACTGTTCTGGAAGATTTAGAATTGCTATGAACGTTATCGCTAGAGTTAACATTACTACGGAGAAAAACCAAAGCCGCATGACCCATCCGGACTTAAGATTCATAAGAAATACAATTATTAAAATTGCAATTATGAATGAAAAAATTATGGAGAAAAAATTTATATTGTAGTCTTGAGGGCCTTGCGTTTCTGGAACTTCCATTCCAAAAGGAAGTTGAATTCCTGGGTCGGCGTAGTAATTTATAACGAATAATCCAATGAATTGGGTTATCAAAAACATCAATAAAATTATTGCTGTTATTTTTCTTGTGTGCTT
>CAYVFP010000001.1:22700-24920 GCA_964451055.1 Candidatus Woesearchaeota archaeon | reverse complement strand
TTAATTTTTAAAGCTGATGTTAATAATTCTTTTTTAGTTAATCTTTGCGGCTGCATACATAGAATATTTATTTTTCTAGTCAGATAAACTTTAATCTTAATACTCAACGCTGAAATCCCTTTTTAATTACTTTTGGTTGGGAAAGCACCTCATCAAAAATTAGTATAGAAGCCTGAGACAAATTTATCTCAGTCTAATACTTTCAAGAATTCTTGGAACAATTGTCTCAATACGATTTGCTTTGTAAATTGAAGATGCTAAGTCCAAAGATTTTGAAACTTCTCCATGGTTTATGATAACACGTTTTGGTCTCGGGTGCATGTTTCTTATATAATTCATAAGTTCATTTCTTCCCGAATGTGGCGAAAGTCCGTTGATTAATTCTACTCTCATATTTACCTTAAGGGTTTTTGTTCCTCCTTGGTCTTCTACCTGAACAATTTTTTCGCCTTCTTGTAGTTTTCTTCCTATAGACCCCGGACCTTGGTAACAGCTTAGAACAAGAAGATTGTTTTCATTCTCTGCGAAATATTTAAGGTACTCTACTGAAGCTCCTCCTGCAAGCATACCAGAAGTTGCAATTACGATGCAAGGGCCTCCTTCGATAACTTCTTTTCTTTCTTGAGCGGAACCAACTCTTTGGAAAATCTTTGAAGTGAAAGGGTTATTATCTTGGAATATTTGGTTTCTTACAGAAGCTGAAAGAAAGTCTGGGTAGGCTGTGTGAATCGCGTTCACGTCCCAGATCATACCATCTACGTACATTGGAACATTTGGAAGCTCTCCTGTACGCATCGCTTCTTCGACTCTTAACATTGTTTCTTGTGCATGACCCAAACCTAATTCTGGAAGTAAAACTTTTCCGCCTTTCTCAATTGTTTCTCTTGCCAAATCAACAAATTTCTTTTCTGTTTCTTTTCTCGAAGGTAAAACATCATTTTTTGAACCATAGGTAGATTCCATTTGAACAGATTCAACCCTTGGGAATTTATTAACTGCAGGATCTAAAAGCCGAGTCTTCCCGTACTTCATATCTCCAGAGTACACAAAATTGTGAGCTCCGTTTCCGATATTTATGTGTACTTGTGCAGAACCTAAAACATGCCCTGCATTATAGAATGTAATTCTTATATCTGGAGTTATGTCTGTAACTTCGTTATAATTTAGAGATATTGAATGCTTGACAACTTCCTTAATATCTTTTGATGAATACAAGGGGGCCTCTGCTTGTTTGTATGCAACGCCGATAAAGTCTAATTGCAATAATGACGAAATATCTCTAGTTGGAGCAGTCATATAGACTGGACCCTGGTATCCCATTTTGAAGAGATAAGGTAAAAGGCCTACGTGATCCAAATGAGCATGAGAAATTATCACTGCATCTAGTTTTGAAATATCAAATTCTGGAATCGTATAAATCGGAAATTTATCTTTTCCTGAACCAGCAACATCAATACCACAGTCAAGCAAAACATTCGAATTTGGAGTCTGTAATAAAAATGAAGATCTTCCTACTTGTCTTCCACTTCCGAGGACAGTTAACCTTGCCCAAAGGTCTTGTTTGTCTGAAGTCCAGTTTTTGTAGATTTTCTTTCCTGTATCGTTTAGAAATTTTCTTCTGAAATTATTGTTCGTATAAAGAACGCTTCTAATATTTTCTGTAATCTGAGATTTTATTGCGGGAGATCTTTGAACTTGAGGAGACCAAAGAGTTTCTCTTTTTATTTCGTCTAAAATAGATCCTTGTTTTCCAATAACCATTCCAGGCCTTTTGGCTTCGATAACTACAACACTTCTGTGAAAGTCAAAAAGTATTTCTGTTAGTCCTGCTTCTTCTGGAACTAAATCTTTTATTATTTTTTCAACATCCTCTTGAGGTTTGATTATTTTTTGATCTGCTCTTAGCTCAACACGTTTTTTTATTTCATTTACAATTTCTTTTATTCTTGGTTCGCCAGACTTAAAGAAATTTTCATCTTCAGTATACACTACGATATTCGCACCTTCAAAGTTGGCCTCTTTTACAAGACCTCCTAATCTATTTGTTATTGTTTCTAAAATTTCCATTTTAATTTAATATAAATTTAATTTTACTTTATTTTAACTTATTCTAAAATTATTTTCCTACTTCTTTTTATCTTGGTCGTTATAAGAAGGCTCAATTGTTTGAGAAACAACTTTCTCTATCTTATCTTTTGTAATAGTATATACATCAATTCC
>CAYVFP010000001.1:20403-22600 GCA_964451055.1 Candidatus Woesearchaeota archaeon | reverse complement strand
AGCCATAACAATTCCGTCCTTACAAACGATTCCTAAAATAGTAGTTCCCGTCTTCAAAATGTTTTTTTTAATATCTTCATCCATTTTCTAACTCTAAAAGTTTAGAATAAATTCTAATACTTAAAAATTGATAGGTTTTATAAAGTTTTCGTTTGAGTGCCGTAAGCGTAACTTAAATTATTGTATTCTTCAGTTGGATAAAAAGTCCAGCCTGAATTGTGGAAGAGGGCAAAATATTTTATTCCTAAGTCTAAAGCCATTTTTGAGCAGATTGTGCAATAGGGTTTTCCTGCAGGCTTTATTTTATTGTTTTCATCTAGCCTCAGGAAAAATAAAGTTGAGCCCTTGAGTTTTTTAGAGTTTTTTGAGAGTGCATCAAACATAGCTCTTTGTTCTGCATGAATGCAGCAAGTTTTGTCTGTTACTTTTTGGTTATAATCTGATTTTTCTATTGAACATCTTCTCTGAGGTTCTAAATTTCCCGGAGGAGAATTAAAACCCTTTCCAATTATTTTTTTGTTTTTTGTTATTATAGAACCGCACTTGGACCTTTGACAAGTTGAGTCTTTTGCGATTTTTATTAATTCTCTGAGAATATTTTGATTTATTTCTTGGATCATTCTTCAATAAAACTCTCGCCAGAAACTTTCCTCATTTTTATTACATTTTCTACGAAGCCTTCTATTTTTTGTTCGTGTGAAACAATCAAAAGCTGAGCAACGTTTAATTGTTCAAGGACTGTTCGCATTTTGTCAAGTTGACTTGAAGAAAAACCGTCGGTGGGTTCGTCAAGGATTACCAAATCTTTTGTATTCAGTTCGCTAATCAGAGAGTTTATTACTTGGTTCAGTGCAAGTCTGTATGCAAGAGCAACCGCAGTTCTCTCTCCTCCAGAGAGATACGCATAGTCTAACTCGTAATCTTTTTGCTCGATTATAGGTGTGAAATTATCTGTCAGTCTTACTCTCAGGGAATCCCCTACTAGTACCGAAAACCAATCAGAGAAAATCTTGGAGAATTCATGTTTAAGTGTTTTTAGAACATTTGATTCAACGAACGATACCATTGGAATAAATTTCCTTGAAATCCAAGTCTCTAAATCTGAAATATATTCCAGTTTAACCTGAAGCTTATTGACTTCATTTATTCTATTCTGTATTCCTTCCAAGGAAGATTTTGAGAATTCTATTTCTTTTTTTGTTGTTTCAATTTTTATTTCTGATCTTTTTTCATCTTGAAAAGCTTCCTCGAGTTGTTTTTGTTTTTCTTGATAAATGTTATCGTACTTTTCATAGGAAAGTATTGAACTATTCAAATCTGAAATGTGTTTATTTAAGAAGTCTATGTCTTTGTTAAATTCGTCTATCTTTTTTTTCAAATCAATTTGTTTTTCTTTTTTCTCTGAAATAGATTCTAATCTCATCTTTAAGATTTTTAATTCGGTAAGCTCTTTTTGTTTAAACTCCAAATCAAAATCAAGTTTCTTTAATTTTTCCCGCAATTCTTTTTTTTCTTCTTCCAACACTAAGATTTTCTCTTTAAGATGAGAAATTTCATTGTGATTTTTATTTAGAATATTTGCTCTATAAATGGAATCAACTTGCTGCAAACAAGTAGGACATTCTTCCAAATTAGAAAACTTCATTTCAAGTTTTTGATTTTCTTCAATTTTGTTATTTGAGTTTACAAGCTGAGAGTTAATTTCTAGAATTTGGTTTGAAAGTCTTTCTCTTTTGTTTTTTAATAAAAGAATATCTTCTTCTATTCTGACAATTTTATCTTTGTCAAAATTTAATTTTTCAAATTCTCCGATTTCTTTATTTATAATTTCTAATTCTCTTTGGTTTGAAAAAAGATTATCTTTTTTTGACAAAATCATTATCTTGGATTTTTCTCTTTCCTGAATTAATTTTCTTTTTTCTTCTATTTTTTCTTCAATTTCTTTTTTCTCTTTCTCTATGTTTTTTCTAAACTCTTTTTTAGAGCTTAATTCCGAAATTAAGGGTTCTAGATTCTTTTCCAAAGTTTCTAAATCCTCTTTTCTTTTTTCAAATTCTTTTTTATCGTCTTCCAATTTTGCGGTAAGGCCTTCTAAAAGTCTTTTTTCTTCTCTCAAACTAGAGCGAATTAGAGAGATATTGTCTAAAACTTTTTTGTATTTGTCAATTCCAAATATATGTCTGATTGTGTTTATTCT
>CAYVFP010000001.1:17870-20303 GCA_964451055.1 Candidatus Woesearchaeota archaeon | reverse complement strand
ATTACTTTTGCAGTTTCTTCCTCGGACTTTAATAGTGAAGATCCTTTTTGTCCTGGCTGTAACCCGAAAAGCCCAAATTCTATTGCTAACAAAACAGAGGTTTTTCCCGAACCAATATCTCCCGCTAAAAGAGTCGAACCTTTGTTAAACTCTATTTTTTGCTTCCTATAACTTCTTATATTTTCTAAGTAAATTGATTTTATTATCATTCTAATTCAAATATTCTTTTAGATTCTCCAAGGATTCTTTGAGAAAAGCTATCTTGAGTTTCTCCTTCTTGTTTTTCTGTAGAGAGTGCATGAATTAAAGGTTCTATTAGGTTGTTAAACTTAGAGGGGTTTTCTTCCGAATAAGATTTTATTGCTTGGTCTTCAATGTTTCCAGAATCTTTTATGTCTAAATTTAAATCTGCTTCTTTTGTGTTTAAATCGTGAGTGTTTCTTAGAACAAAATACGCTCCTTTTTCCATGGCAAAATCTTCTATTCTATCAAATTTTATATCGGAAATATTTTGATCTACCAAAGTCCCTTCGATTCTTAAGAGAACAATTTTATCTCGGAGGTTCCTTTTTCCTAAATTTTCAATGATATTTTCTGTTGCGGTTTTGGCGTTTTTTACAACTACATGAATAGATTCTACTTCTTTTAATTTTAAATCGATTTTTTCGTATTGATCATTTGCTTCTAAATCAATTATATAAAAAGTTCCATGGTTTAAAGTTTCAAGTTCTTGGAAATTGTTTGGGAAAACTGGGCCAGGATAGACTAATTTCTGATAACGGAAATCTGTGTGAATGTGGCCTAACGCATAATAATCTGCTTCGGGAAGGATATCTGTTTCTAAACAATCTATTGGAAGAGCTCCACGGACTTTATCCATCGTTGTGTGTAACATAAGAATCTTGAACATTCCTGGAGAATCGTTTAGTTTTATCTTTCTTATTTCTGGGATTTCTAAGCCAGATTTTTTTCCGGGATAGCCATAGAAAGCAAAATTTTGGTGGATTGTAGGGTTTAAGACTATTTCATCTTCCTTGTACTCTGGACTGAAAACATTTTTACAGAAACCTGCTTTTTCTAAAACATCTAAGAAAGTCTTTCCAGAAACTGAATAATCGTGGGATCCGGCAATTAAAAAAACTGGAATCTTTGCTTCTTTCAGTCTTTTGAATTCAGAAAAAGTTTCCTTAAGAGTTTCAATTGGAGGATATGCAGAATCAAACAAATCTCCTGCAATAATTACGAAGTCTACTTTTCTGCTTATGCAAGTATCTATTATTTTCTGGAATGATTGAAAATTCAAATCTTGCATGGGGCCTGCTTTCCAGCCTCCGAGATGAACGTCTGCTAAATGTGCGAATTTTGTCATTTTAATTTCTCAGTTGTTAAAGAACCTCCTGTGAAAAGAAAAAGTCTGGACTATATAAGGATTATTGAACTAGGATAGAGACTGCGGTCAGGTTCTTAAAAAGATTTATAACTGTTAAATCTCTCTAAGGATAAAGAGGGAAATAAATTGAAGTACAATGTTCTTTTTGGAGGTAAGGCAGGACAGGGACCAAATATTTTGACTAAAATTTTTGCTGATGCACTTATTGAAAAAGGATTCCATGTTTTTCATTCTAGAGATTATCAGAGTTTGATAAGAGGAGGGCACAACTTTAATGTTTTAACTTTTTCAGATAAACCGGTAAATTCAAATGAGTCAAAGTATGATTTAATTGTCGCGCTTGATGAAAATACAGTTAAAATCCATAAAAATAATCTGGAAAAAGAGGGACATATATTTCATGAAAAGAAACCTAACATGTTTTTTGCAGGAAAAGTTTTTAGGAGCTTTGATTTGAAATTTTCGGAGTTAGATAGACAATTGAAGAAAATAGGAAGATATGAACAAAATAAAAAAGATGCTCTTGAGGGTTTTGAATCTTATGAATGTTGTTTTATTTTGCCAAAAGAAAGAAAAATAAAAATTAAATTAATGGATGGTTCTGAGGGGATTTGTGATGGGGCGATAAAATCTGGCCTTGATGCATACTTTGCGTATCCTATGACTCCTTCAACTCCAGTTCTTGCAGAACTTGCTCAAAGGCAAGAAAAAGAAAACATAATTGTTCTTGAATTGGAAAACGAAATAGCTATTGCTAACGCTGGCGTAGGAAGTTCTATCACTGGTGCTAAAACAATGGTTGGGACTTCTGGAGGAGGATTTGATTTGATGACTGAAGCTTTGAGCATGGCAGGGATTGCTGAAGCACCCTTGGTTTTTTATCTGGCTCAACGTGCAGGACCTGCTTCTGGAGTTGCAACATATCAAGCTCAGGCAGATATGGGTATTGCTTTAAATGCGGGGCATGGAGAATTTCCAAGAATTGTCGTTGCTGCAGGAGATCCCTTGGAAGCCCAAGAATTAGTTAATCAAGCATTTTATCT
>CAYVFP010000001.1:6293-17770 GCA_964451055.1 Candidatus Woesearchaeota archaeon | reverse complement strand
TCGAAATCTACGGCAAAAAAAGTTCTAAGAATTGTTTATTGTTTTGGGGGTCAACGAAAGGAGCAATAATAGATGCTATTGAGGGCCTGGATGTTTGTGCAGTTCAAATAAAATACCTTTCGCCTTTTCCAAAGAAAGTTGCAAAAATTTTAGAGAAAAAGGATAAAATTTATTGTGTTGAAAACAATTCAACAGGACAGCTTTGTGATTTAATTAGAAAAGAAACTGGGCTTGAATCTTCGGGAAAAATATTGAAATATGATGCTAGGCCTTTCTTAAGTGATGAGTTGAGAAAAGAGATAATTAATAAATTAGAAATTGGGGGCAAAAAATGAATTGGGAAAATCCTAAAGATAATAGAACTGAATTATTTATGTTGCTAGGAATGGTGCTTATTTTAATGGGATTTGTTAAACTCCTTGGATTTTCAGGAGAAGAATTAATAATTGGAGGGGCGGTTATTTTGACGATTGGAGTTTACAGGTTTTTTAAAAAATTAGGAAAAAAGAAAAATAAATTCTTTAGGTGGAAGAGAAAATGAAAACAAAAAGCAAACAAAATAAAAATTTAGAAACAGGAACAATTCCTACTTGGTGTCCGGGATGTTTTAATTTTCAGATTCTTGCAGGGTTCAAAAAATATCTGGAAAGAGAGCTTAAATCTGGTAAGAAGAAAAAAGATTTTGCTCTTGTTTCTGGAATTGGATGTTCGGGGAAAATATTTGATTATGTTAACTTAAATGGTTTGAATACTTTGCATGGTAGAGAAATACCTTCGGCATTAGGGATAAAAGTAGGAAAACCAAGTTTGGATATTTATGCTTTTTTAGGAGATGGGGGAGCATATGGAGAAGGCCTAAGTCATTTAATCCATGCTGCTAGAGAGAATTATGACTTAACTTGTATAGTTCATAACAACCAAGTTTTTGCACTTACTGTCGGTCAGCCAACCCCTGTTACAGAACAAAAATATTCTGACAAGACCACTCCTTCTGGAGTAAAAGATATTCCATTGAATCCAATAAAATTAATGTTAGCTTCAAATGCAAGCTTTGTTGCTAGAGTGTTTGCGGATGCTGGACAAATTGAGGATATTTTAAATCAAGCAAAAAAACACAAAGGGTTCAAATTTATAGAGATTATTCAGCCTTGCATTGTTTTCCATCCGGATAAAGGATATAAAGATATGACTTACATGTTGAAAAATAAAAGACATAACACAATGGACTTTAATGCAGCAATGAAAAAGGCAGAAGAATGGGATTATAATGGCATCGAAAAGGGAGACAAGATTCCCTTGGGAATTTTCTACAAACAGAAAAGAACAACTTTCGTTGAAAAACATCCTGCACTGAAAAAATTACAAAATAGCGATAGAAGTTGGAAAGATATTAAACGATAGAAAGTTCCCAAACATATAATTTCTCAAAAAATAATTTTTTTTCTGAGAGGACTTTCTTTTTATAATTTAGCCAGTTAATCCCTTTTGTTAAAGAAGATGTTAGGAGAAAAATTTTCCCTTCTGGTTTCAAATAATCTTTTGCTTGCCTCAGAAATTTATTAATTAACTCTGAACCTTTTTTTCCTCCAGTAGTTATCAGTTTTGATTCATCGTCTTCGAGATTTTCTGGATCTTCTGGAAGATAAGGGGGATTAAAAATAATTAAATCATATTTTTTCTCTAGGGGAATGTTAGAAAAAAGATCTGATTTTATACAATCAAATCCTTTTGATTTACAAAATTCTACTGCATCAGAGTTTAAGTCTGTTCCAATAACTCTTGCTACATCCAAGGAATTTAGAGATTCTAACAGTATTCCTGAACCAGAACCTATTTCAAGAACATCTATCCCCTTATCCCTTATTTCGTTTTCAAGAACTTCTTTTAATAAAAATGAATCATCTGAAGGTGCGTAAATTAAGCTCATAGAATTTAACCAAAGAGATTATTAATAAATCTTACCAGTTCTTCTTTGAATAGAAAAACAGCAGCAAGAGCAATTAATAAAAATACTAGAATTGCAACAAGTAAATATGTTGCTGCTTTGCTTCTTATCTCATCTTTTCTATTTGGATCTCTATCCTTTGGAGCGTTTTTACCTAATTCGTAACCCTTTTCTTTTTTAAGTTTTTTTTTAGGTTCATCCCCATATGAAGAAATAACTTGAGGAGATTTTTTTGTTTCTGTCGAAGGTTTGTCTTTCTTTTTCTCTTCTTCTTTTAATTTTTCTTTCTTTTCATCTTCTTTAGAATCTTCCTTGGCTTTATCTGCAATTTCGCCAGGAAAGGTTCCAGGAGATTTACGTTTATTTACAATGTCTAAATATGCCCGTGCAGCTTTTTCTATTTCAGGTTTTTCATATCCAGAATTATAAAGGCTAATCATTGCTTCCTTTAAAGTTTGACCTCTTGTGATACCTGCTTCAATACCTCCAAGAAGATCTTGCTCTGCATCAAGATAGTTTTCATCACCGCTCATTAGTAATTATAAGAAATTGAACTTTAAAAAGTATGCGTTTTAAAAGTTTAAGACATTGCCGTTTTGAGAAAGATGAGATGTTTTGTTTAATTTGTACCCCAAATCATTTGCAACGTCTATTAAATCTTTTTCTTGTCTAAGGTTTCCATGAGAGGGGATAATGTGTTCTGGCTTAACCATTTCTAAAAGTTTTATTTTACTTTGCTTGCTTCCATGCCCATGTACATGAACATTTGTTTGTAAATCTACTCCAATTTTTTCTAATCTTTCATCTAAAATTTTTCTTGATTCTATGTTTATTTCTGCAGGGATTACGCTTGAAGAAAAAATAAGGTTATCTCCTTTTCTAAATTGAAATTGGGTTTCGCCTCTTGAAATTCTATCCAAAATAGAATCTTTTTCTCCTTGGTGGCCAGTACAAACTACAAAATATCTAGAACGATCTTTTTCTATTCTTTTTAGGAAAGAATTAATTTGTCTTCGGTATTTTACAATTTTTACTTTTTTATCATATTTCCATTTTCCAATATCTTTTGCACAATTTACATATTTTGCAAGACTCCTCCCAAGAAAAACGATTTCTCTATTTGTTTTGAGACCATGTTTCACGATATTTGTTAACCGTTCTATATGCGAAGAGAAAGTCGTTACAAATAAAGCTGAGTTTTTATTTGAATTTGCATTTTTAAAAGCTTGAGTTAACATTTCATTTGCATCTTTTTCGGAGCCATTTGGTTCATCTTTTCCCGAATAGAGAGTATTTACGACTGCTGCTTTAACTCCTTCTTCTCCAATACGCTTTAAAGAATCATAATCTGTTAAAGGTCCCATCGTCGGTGTGTCGTCGAATTTGTAGTCTAGAGCATAAAAGAAAGCTCCTTCTTTGGTGTGTAAAACAACGAACCCACAATCAAGGGTAGAATGGGTTGTGTAAATAAATTCAACTTTTATTTCAGGGTTTGCTCCTTGTATTGAATATTTTCTTTTGAATTCTATTTTCTTTCTAGGGTTAGACAAAACAATCCCTTCATCTTTTAGAAGAGAATCTAAGACTTCCATTGTGAATTGGCTACCGTAAATCGTAGCGTTTGGATATCTGTGAGCAAGGTATGGGGCTCCACCGACGTGATCTAAGTGAGCATGGGAAATGAATATTGCACGAACATTTTTTGACCACCCTAATTTGTCTAGAACTTTATCATTTGGAACTGCTTTAACTTTTCTTAAAGTCTTTTCTGTATATTTTTCGTAGGGTTCTTCTTGCAGCTCTATAACTCCGGGCAAATATAATCCGCAATCGAAAAGGAAAACATCCTCTCCCACTTTAACTGCAGTCATATTCCTTCCAACTTCTTCATAACCATCAACTGTGCAAATTTCCATTTTATTAGTTGAATAAAGAAAACCCAATTTAAATAGGTTTGTGAAAATCTGAATTTATTTCCTATAGAACAACAATAATTTTAAAGTTTGAAAAATTAAGAATCTGATGAGTTTAGAAGATGTTGCACTTGTTGAAGAAATGATTGATAAAGGGCAAATAAAAATGGCCATCTCTCAAAAAAGAGATGGAAAAGAAATTAAAACGGCTTTCTGGTATAATGACTCGAGAAAAATCTTAAACTACGATGAAGTAAATTCTAGTTCTAAGATAAAAGAATATCTTATGAATGATTAATAAGTTGCCATGAGGAATCTGAAAAGCTCGAGGACTATGAACGCGGGCCAGATGAGTGCTTTTAGCAGCCCTAGAAACCCCATTCCCAAACTTGTTGCTGATGTTAAAAAATATATTGCTGCTCCAATGAAACCCAAACTATAAACTGTTCCATTATTAATCTTTTTTACTAACTTTCCCTTGCAAATCCTATCTTTCCGCCTCTTATTTTTCATGGGGAATGAGATAATAAAAGAGGTTTATAAACTTTTCTTAAGAAATTTTATTGTTTTTTGTCGACGACAAATTTAAGCGCCAATGAATCTTAAAAGTTCAAGAACTAAAAACAATGGCCAAATTAGAGCTTTCAAAACTCCTAAAACTCCTGCCCAAAAACTTGTTGCTGCTGAGATATAATATATTGCTGCGCCTATGAAACCTAGACCATAAGCTCCGCCATGGCTTCCATGACAAGAAACATTTGAATTAAGTTCCTTATTTTTTTGCCTCTTCTTTTTCATCCATTTAAAAATAAAAAGTTGTATATAAAGGTTATGATACTACCCAGAGTAAAACTATAACTTTAAAAAAGAACCAATTTAGAGAAAGATATGATCAATCTTAAAGATCGATTCAAAAGTTTCTTGCTCTCGAGTGGGATTGAGGGAAACAAAGAAGAACAAAAAATGTATTCTCTCGGAAAAGAAGTATTACAGGATTTGGATAAAGGAAAGCTTGTTAATGGTGAGAAAATAAAATTTGAAAAAAAGAAAAACCAGTTTTACGATTATATGGGCGGAAGATATAATCAATATTATAGTTGCTTTTTGATGCTTCGTGAAAAGATAGAAAGAAAAGAAAAGAAAGTCTATTTTTCTAATTAGATAATTTTTAATAGTTGTATTTATTTTATTGACTAAGATGAAAGCACTTATTCCTTCGCATAGAGAGAGAAAAAGATACCTTTTGTTAAGAGGTAAAAACTTGAAGAAAGAAGTCCATTCTGCAATAAAGGATTTTGTGGGTGTTTTAGGATTAAGTGAAGCGTCTCCGAGGTGGATTGAAAAAGACGTTCTGATGATTAACCGTGGAAGTTTAGATAAAGTAAGAGCAAGTTTTGCAGTCTGGCCTGAAGATATTGAAGTTGTTAGGGTTTCTGGAAGTTTGAAAGGGCTGCGAAGTAAGAAATAATCCAGATTTTTCTCCAAAAACCTTTTAAATCAATAGGGCTTCAAATTCATATATTAGAAGGAGAAAATAATCAAATTATTTTAATTTTAAAAAAATGGAAATGCCAATAGATATGCAACATCAACAAATGGGTTATGACCGTGCGGCAACTATGTTTAGTCCTGACGGGCATTTGCTTCAGGTAGAGTATGCTGAAAAAACAGTTAGACTAGGAAGTGCTAGTGTTGGAATTGTTTGCTCAGATGGAGTTTTTATTCTTGCCGATAAAAGAAATATGGACAAATTAGTTGTTCCAGAGTCCGCACAAAAAATCTATGAGATCGATTCTCATATTATTTCAAGTGTTGCAGGAATTATGTCTGATGCCCGGGTTTTGATTGACCAGGCGCAAGTTGTTGCTCAAAAGAATAGAGTTACGTATGATTCGGAGATTGAGCCGGAAGTTATTATTAAAGAAATTTCAAACACAAAACAAAAATTCACTCAATACGGGGGAGCAAGACCTTTTGGAGTTTCATTGATGGTTGCAGGAATTGGTAAAAAACCTGTTTTATACACTAGCGATATTACTGGAAATTACTTTTCGTATTTTGCTAATGCGATTGGCGAAAAAGACGATAAAGTCAAAGAAAAACTAAGAGAGAAATATAAGGCAGGTCAGCCAATAAAAAAGAATGTTAAACTTGCTTTGGATATTTTGAAGGAAGTTCAAGGAGAAGCTTTTGAGATGAAGAGGCTTGAAATTGCTTATATAAAACCAGATGAAAGAAAACTTAAAAGATTAGAAGGAGAAAAGATTGAAGAGTTGTTGAAATGAATGAATTATTTAATATAATAAATTTTAATGGAGAAAGGCATCAAAAGGTTAAAGATTATCTTAATTCGAGGGATGATCTAAAACAAAGTGCTGTTAAAGGATGTGAAGCATGGAGAATTATCAATTCTTCTGAAGCAATTATTCTAAGTAGATATGGAAAAAAAGGAGAAGTATCTAGTTTAGCTTTAACAAAGAATTTTCCAGAGATGAACCTTATGGAAAAGCTACTTCAAGAAAAAATTGGAGAAAAATATATTATTAATTAAAATGATTAACAAGCTCGAAGAGATAGGGATAAATGTTGAAGAAATGGAGAAGAAAATTTCTGATTCTGAAATCGAGAAAGATGTTGATAAATATATTAGAATGATGGAATATAGCGATAAATATAAAATTTATGGAGGGTTTCTTAATTAAAATGGCACAAACAATAGCAAAAGTTAGAAAAGGGTCAAACCATTATGAAGTTTTGGTTGACATGGATGAAGCTCTTAAGTTCAAAAAAGGAGAGAGCGATTATCTTTCTTTAGAAATCGACAGAGTTTTTACTAACGCTGATAGAGGAGATGCTGCTTCAAATGACGAACTTGAAACTAATTTCGGTACTTCTGACCCTTTGGAGGTTGGAAAACAAATCGTTAAACAGGGTGAAGTTCTTGTTGATCAAGGGCATAGAAACGAAGAACGTGAAAAGAAAGTAAAACAGGTTGTTGAATTCTTAACGAAAAATGCTGTTGATCCAAAAACAGGTAATCCTCACACAAGCGAAAGAATTAAAAACGCTCTTGAACAAAGTCATGTTAACATAAAGAATATTCCAGTAGAAAATCAGATTCAAGAGATTATTGAAAAGATTTCTGGGGAGATTCCGATTAAACTCGAAACAAAGCGGGTTAAAATAACGATTCCTGCGATACAGACGGGGAAAGTTTATGGTTTGGTCACACAATATAAGGAAAAAGAAGAGTGGCTGAATGATGGAAGTTTAGAAGTTATAGTTAAGGTTCCTGCGGGGCTTTTGATGGACTTCTACGACAAATTAAATTCAATGACGCACGGAAGTGCTTTGACTGAAGAGATAAAAGAAGAATAAAATGACAGAAAGAAAAATTGTAACACCTGGAGAAATTATTGAGGAAGGAGATAGTTTTCTGCCTGGAGAAAGTACTACAAAAAGAGAAGGAAAAATTATTGCGCAAAAATTTGGTCTTGCTGAAGTTCATAATAACTTGGTAAAAGTTATTCCTTTGTCTGGAGCCTATATTCCTAGACGCGGAAATTCTGTTATAGGAAAGGTTGAAAACTTAACTCACAATGGATGGATTATAGACATTGGTGCTCCAGAAAATGCTTTTTTGACGGTTATGGAAGTCCCAAAATATGTTGACAAAAACAATTTAGAAGAGGTTCTGGACATTGGAGACATGGTTGTTGCAAAGATTGCTTATATTAATAAGAGAGGTACTGATTTAACTCTTAAGTCAAGAGGACTTGGAAAAATTTATGAAGGAATTGTTTTTGAAGTTAATCCCCATAAAGTTCCAAGAATCATTGGTAAGGAAGGAAGTATGATAAATTTAATAAAAGAAAAAACAAATACAAATATTACTGTTGGACAAAATGGATTTGTTTGGATAAAAGCAGACAAGGTTGAAGATGAAATTAAGGCTAAAGAAGCAATTAATTTTGTTGTTGAAAAATCTTATGTTAAAGGTTTGACCGACGAAGTAAACAAGTTTTTTGAGGAACAGGAGAAAAAAGAATAATGGCAGAATTTAAGAGACCAGACGGAAGAGGAATTGAAGAAATGAGGCCAGTTAGTGCAAAAGTTGGGATTGTTCCGAATGCAGATGGAAGCGCAATGTTTCAATCTGGAAAGACTATCGCAATTGCTGCTGTTTATGGGCCAAAGAAAATGCATCCTCAACATCAACAAGATCCTGCAACAGGACAGTTAAGATGTAACTATAATATGCTTAGTTTTTCGGTAGATGATAGAATAAGACCGGGAAGAAATAGGAGAGCGATGGAAATTTCGGAAATCACGAAGTGGGCATTAGAACCTGCAGTAATTCTTGATGATTTTAAGAGCCAAGTGGTGGATGTTTTTATTTATATAACTCAGGCAGATGCTGGGACAAGATGTGCTGGAATAAACGCAGCGTCGATGGCTTTAGCTCATGCTGGAATTCCTATGAAAAATTTAGTTACAAGTATCTCGGTTGGAAAATTAGACAAACAATTAGTTGTTGATTTGACAAAGGAAGAAGAAGATTTTGAAGAAGGAGAAGGGCCAACAGATATCCCTGTTTCTATGACTCCCGACGGAAATATTACTCATTTGCAACTTGACGGAAAAATTGGAGTTAAGCAATTACAAGAGGCAATGGATATGGCAAAGAAAGCCTGTCAAGAAGTTTATGAAGTTCAGAAAAAAGCTTTGAAAGACTCTATTGAAGAAATTAGTAAAGACATCGAGGAAAATTTGGAGGATAAAGAATAATGGCCTGTGAAGATTACATGAAGTTTAGAGAATTATTGAAAGAAAAACAGTATGGAGAGGCTGCAGGATATTTAGCGGATAATCCAGAACTAAAGGAAATGATTAATTTAGATGAATCCTTAGAAATTATAAATTATTATGAAGAAGGAATTAATGGATTAGTCTTATCTAAATTGAACGAAGCTAGAAAATTTTTAAAAGAAACTAACTCTAAGTTGGAAAAAACTATTAAAAAAATAGGAGATGAAGAATAATGGATAAATTTTTTACGACCCCAGATGTAACGAAAGAAAGAATTAAGACTTACTTGAATGAAGGTAAAAGATTTGATTTAAGAGGACATGAAGATTTTAGAAATATTACTGTAGAAAAAGAAGTTAGTAAAAAGGCAGAAGGATCAGTAAGAGTTAGGATTGGAAAAACAGAGGTTATCGTCGGTGTTAAAATGTCTGTTGGAGAACCTTACCCCGATTCTGCAAATAAAGGCAACTTGATAACAACAGCAGAGCTATTGCCTTTGAGTTCAAAAAGATTTGAATCTGGTCCGCCAAGTTTTGATTCGATTGAATTAGGAAGAGTCATTGATCGTGCTTTAAGGGAAAGTGGATTTATTGATTTTGAAGGGCTTTGCATAAAAGAGGGAGAAAAAGTCTGGAATCTTTTTGTTGATATTTATTCGATAAATGATGACGGTAACTTAATGGATGCTTCAGGAATTGGAGCAGTGCTTGCTTTGAAACTTACAAAAATTCCTAAATACGATGAAAAAGAAGACAAAGTAGTTTATTCAGAAAGAACAGATAAAGGTCTTCCTTTAAATGAAGTGCCTATAACTGTCTCTATGCATAAAATTGGTAAAAATTGGATTGTAGATCCAACGAGAGAAGAGGAAGATGTTTCTGAGACAAGAATTACTATGGGATTCTCAAATGGAATAATTTCATCTACTCAAAAGAGCAATTCAAAAGATGTTCCAATTGAAGAAATAAAAAAAGTCTTTGAGATTGGAGAAAGAGTATCAAAGGAAATTTTTAAAAAGGTTGAAAAAGAATTAAAATAGATTAAAATGGATATTTCAGAATTTACAAAATATGAAAGAGCAAGAATTCTTGGTGCAAGAGCATTGCAAATAGCAATGAACGCTCCTTTACTATTGAAGTTATCTGAAGAGGACTTAGAGAAAATCAATTTTGATGCATTAAAGATTGCTGAAATTGAATTTGAATCGAGTGTTTTACCGATTTCGGTTAAGAGACCTATGCCGGAAAAAGTGGAATCAAAACTTAAAAGAACAAGGTCTGTAAAGGTTGAGGATAAAGAAAAACAAAAACTTGAAGAGGAAGAAGAAAAAGAAATTATTGAGGAAGGAGAAATTATGAAGATTGCTAATCCTGACGATGACGACGAGAGTGAAGACTCTGAGGAAGAGAGAGAAGAATAATCTTTGAATTATAAACGATATTTATTCTCCAATAAACTTTATTAACCACTATTTCTTTGAAAAAACATGAAAATAATCGAGGTTGATGCCAAGACTATTAAAGATTCAAGGGGAGATGAAACTATAGAGGTTTCTATTAAAACAGATGTTGGAAAATTTTCTGCTTCTTCACCGAATGGGAAGTCTAAAGGAAAACATGAAGCTAAATCTTATAAGAAAAATCTAAAAGGAGATATTGAAAATCTAAAGAAGCTTTCTGATTATTTTTCATCAGAATTTTTGGAAAAATTTGAGGACTTGCGGAGGATAGAAGATATTGTTCATAAACACATTGGAGCAAATACCTTAATTGCTTTAGAATATGCCGCGCTTAAGGCAATGGCCAAAGAGCAAAAAAAAGAAATTTGGGAATTGATAAATCCTGAAGCTAAAGAGTTTCCAAGGTTTGTTGGAAATTGTATTGGAGGAGGATTGCATTCAGAATTTATCGACGATAGAAGGCCAGATTTTCAGGAATTTTTGATTATTCCAAATGAGAAAACAGCTAAGAAAAATTATGATAAAATGTTGGATATAAAGAAGAAGGTAGAGACTGAGCTTAAAAAAAGAGATAAGAATTTTTCTTCAAAAAAGAACGATGAGGATGCATGGATGACCTCGCTTAATGAGAAAGAAATTTTAGATATTCTAAAGGAGTATAAAGTTGATTTGGGATTGGATATTGCAGCATCTGGTTTTTTTAAGAGGAAAAAATACCATTACCAAAATCCTAAATTAGATAGAGTTTCTGAAGAACAATTGAGTTATGTTTATAATTTAATCAAAAATTTTGGAATTTATTATGTTGAAGATCCTTTTGAAGAAGAGGCCTTTGAGGATTTTTCCAATCTTTTGAGTAAATCAAAGAATAGTCTTATCGTCGGGGATGACCTTACAACAACTAATTACAAGAGACTTGAGGAGGCAATTGAAAAAAAAGCAATAAACGGGATAATCGTTAAACCGAATCAAATTGGTTCTTTATTAGAGGTTAAAAGAGTTGTTGAACTTGCAAAATCTAAAGGAATAAAAACAGTTTTTTCTCATAGGAGTGGGGAAACTACTGAAAGTGTTCTGGCAGATTTGGCTTTTGGTTTTGAAGCTGATTTTTTGAAATGCGGCATTACTTCCGAATATCGTGAATCTAAAATAAAAAGGATTATTGAGATTGAAGGAGGTTTGAAGAAATGAAAAGGTTGGAAATTTCTGACATTTTAAAAGCAAATTGTAATTTAAAATCAAGAAAGATTTCTGAAGAAGAGTTTAGGCCATTTTATGAAAGATGTACCCAAGGCCAAAAGAGAATCCTTGAATTAAAAGAGAGAAGTGAAAATCCTTCTTATGAGGATTT
>CAYVFP010000001.1:0-6193 GCA_964451055.1 Candidatus Woesearchaeota archaeon | reverse complement strand
AAAAGAGAATCCTTGAATTAAAAGAGAGAAGTGAAAATCCTTCTTATGAGGATTTGAATAAAATTATTGGTTCTTATTTTAGGAATTAAATTACCTGCGGAAACTTTTATATGCCAAGAACAAAGTCCTCGGCGTAAAAACTTTTCAACACAAAAGTTTTTAAACTAAATTTAATCTAAGTTAGTATGCCTGCAAAGAAAAAAGAAGACGAAAAAGTGAAAGAAACAGAGAAAGTTCTAGAAGATAAGCTTAAAGGAAAAGAATTAGAAAAAGCTGCTGAAGCTGAAAGTAAAAAAGATGCTAAAGAAGTTCCAAAGGATTTATCTCTTGAGGAAAGAAAGAAGGCTTTACTTGAAAGGGCTGCTAAATTAAAGGCTGAAAAAACTGAATCTACAAAAATTGATACTGAGGCTTTAAAAGAAGAAGTTAAAGTTAAGAAAAAGGATATGCTTATTCCTTTGGAAGAATATGTAAAAACAGGAATTTATCTTGGAACAAGAGTTGTGACTCCAGATATGAGACCTTTTGTTTATAGAAGAAGGGCTGATGGACTTGCTATTTTTAATACAGATATTATCGACGAGAAATTGAAGGAAGGAATTGAATACCTTTCTAAATTTAACCCTGAAGATGTTATTTTGGTTTGTAAGAGACAATCATGTCATAAAGTTGCTAAGAAATTTGAAGAGGTAACAGGAATAAGGACTTTCACAAAGAAATATCCTGCAGGAGTTTTAACAAACACTGAACTTGAAGATTTCTTCGAGGCTGATCTGACAATAATCACAGATCATTGGTTAGAAAAGAATGCGTTAAAAGATACAAAAGATGTTAAGAAAAAGGTCTTGATGATTTGTGGGACAAATAATTTTTCAAGGCAAGCAGATAAAGTTATTATTGGGAATAACAAAAGCCCAAAGAGTGTTGGATTAATTTATTACCTTCTTGCTAAAGGATATTTGGAATCCCAAGGAAAAGACACAGATGTTCTTGGGGACATGGAATGGTGGACTGAAGGGGAAGAATAAAAAAGAAACCAAGGTTTCTTGACTTCCTATTGATATAATTATGTTTCTCCTGAGACTAGGGGAATGGGACTCTACAGAGGTTTTATTAACCCAATAGGTGAAAAAGTTGAAGAAAGAATTATTTCTAGAAGAAGTCGAGATGCTATAACTTATCCAAATAAAAAAGATAATCCTGAGAACATGGAAAAAATCAGAAAACTCAATGAAAGAAGGGCTGCAAGAAAATCAATAAGAAATTTATTGAAATAATTTTAAATTAACTAAAACTTTCTTGAATATCTATTTAAGACTGCTGGGATTAATTTTATAATCTCCTTTTTCTTTAGTTATGTATGGCAAAAAAGAGGAGAAAAAAGAGGGCTTCAAGCAAAATTAAAAAATTCGGAAAAAATTTTAATGTTGTTTTTGGAACTATTATTTTTGTTTTATTAATTAGCTCGGCGTTTACAATTAATTGGGTTTTTGGGGTAGGTTTTATTTTTGGTTTTTTGATATCTGTCTATAATGGTGTTCTGGAGAAAAAACCTTTGATTCCGATATTCTTATTTGCTGGGGCATTGATAATAAGGTATGCTTTGATGATTATGTTTCCACCAATCATGGAATCTCAAGATATTGTGAGTTTAGTTATTTCAATTATTCTTTTTTTGATAATTATTTTTATGGGATATAGAGTTAGGAAAGGAAAATGGAAGTTTTGGAGATTTAATCCTAAAAAAGATTTTAACGTCGTTAGACAATCTAATTTTAAGGGAAAAGTTAAAAAAATTGGAAGAAAAATTAAAGGTAAAAACCGAAAAAAATAAACAGATAAATACTTTTACCAAAAGAACTAAATAAAATAAGTTCATTTTATTTTAATGGAATTGAAAGACAAAGTTGTTTTGATAACAGGAAGCAGCGATGGAATTGGTGCAGAAACTGCTAAGAACTTTGCTAAAGAAGGTGCCAATGTTGTTGTTACATATAATTCTAATAAAGATAAAGGAAATGAAGTTTTTGAAGAATGTAATAAATTAAAAGAGGCTATGTTAATTAAACTTGATGTTACTAATGAAAATTCTGTTGAAGAATCTGTTGAAAAAATAATTGATAAATTTGGAGCAATAGATATTCTTGTTAATAATGCAGGGGTTATATCTTGGAAAGAGTTTTCAGAACAAAATGTAAAAGAAATTGAATCTCAGGTAGAAGTAAATTTGGAGGGTTTATTGAGAGTTACAAAAAAAGTTTTGCCTTTTCTTAAGGCCCAAGGAGAGGGAATTATAATTAACATCGGAAGTGGTGCAGGAAAACATGCGTTTGCAGGATTGAGTGTTTATTCGGGAACAAAGTTTGCTGTTCGAGGATTCAGCCAGGCACTTGCGAAAGAGCTTCCTGAAGGAATAAAAGTGTATGTGGTTAATCCCGGAATGACTGCAACAAAGATGACAAACTATCAGGGAGTTGAACCAAAAAAAGTTTCGGAGGTTATTGTTAAAACTGCAAAAGAAAATCTCGGAAAAACTTCAGGGGATGATATTGATGTTTCTGAATATGTTTAGAAGTAGAGGTTCTTTGAAAATAAGATTAATAAAATTAAATTATCCGTCGGACTGCGTACATAAAAAAGTTGAGAATAACTTAGGTTTTATGAGAGATGACTACGAGTTAATCTAAAATTCAGCGGAGAGCAAAGTGAAATTTGTCTTGAGAGTTAACAAATTTTGTTTGGAAGAGCGCCTTGACGAAGTCTGGCGCGGGATTGTTGATAGGAAATTTATTAACCGTTCCGCTGGATGCATAAATTGGGTTAGAATAACTTAGGTTTTGCTAAAGAAGGTTGGGAGTTGATTCAACATTCGGCTAAGAGTGAAGAGAAATTTGTCTTGGCGCGAGCCTGATAAATTGACGTAGCGATTGAATAATTTCAAAAATTATTTAACGATTAAAATTATTAGAATATTATGGCAAAAGAAAAAAGGAAAAAATATGTAATTCAAGAACATGATGCGACTAATTTGCATTGGGATTTGCGTTTGGAGATGGACGGAGTTTTGAAAAGTTGGGCGGTACCGAAGAAACCTCCAGAGAAGAAAGGAACAAAACGTCTTGCGATTCAGGTTTCGGATCATAGTTTAGATTATGGAGATTTCGAGGGGGAGATAAAAGAAGGGTATGGAAAAGGGACAGTTAAAATTTGGGATTCTGGAGATTATGAATTGCTTGAAAAAGATAAAAAGAAAATTGAATTTAAGATTAATGGAAAAAGACTTTCAGGAAAATACGTTTTAATAAAAACAAATTATGGTTCAAAACCAGAGAAGAGTTGGTTGTTTTTCAAGGCTGGGTGATTGAAAGATAACCCTTATGAAGGTTATTTTTCTAAATTAATTTGCTACGAACCAAACTTTGTTAAGGTTCTTCTCTATAAAAGTTAATAACTATAGAAAGGTAACAAATAGAAAAATTTAAATAATTAGTGAATAATAAGAAATTATGGAAAGATCATATGAAAATAATAAAGAGAAAAAGGATTATACAATTTTGTATGCAATTCAAGCGCTTCTATTTGGAGGAACACTTATGGCATTATCCACTTTTTTCCCTCAAGGGGAGAAATTAAATAACAATTCTCTTGAACAAAAAACTCAAAATGAGGTTTTAATTGATTCTACAAAAAGAGATACAACAAATTATAAAAATTTAATTAACTATTTTGATTGTGAAAAAAGAGAGAATACTTATTCTCCTGAACAACTTGATAGTATTGTTAAAGAAAGATTTGACAAATTAAATGAATCTAAATATAATCTTAAAGATTAAATGATTATTTTCGAGTGTAATAGTTTTTATAAAATCTAGATTAGAAAAGTAACTATGAACGAGAGATTTAATGATAAAAAGCCGATTAGTTTTAAAGAATTTAAAGAGCTTAGAGAGTTAGTTGATAAAGGAAAAAGTAATTTCCCTAGAAGTTCCTTGGACTCTGCAGAATTTCTTCATCCTTTAAATGAAAATAAAAAAGGGCTTCCTGAAGCCCACATTGCAACAGCAGGATATTTATTTAAATGCAAAAGTTGTTATGAAATTGGGATGCAGGATTCTTGGTATGAAATAATCCTCGATACTGTAGGAGGAACTGCTTTAGATAAAATAAAATCCTTTAGTCAAGACTTAGGAAAAGGATGGGAAGAAGATAATATCTTTAAAATAAAAAAAGAAGATAATAATTCTTATTTTGCATCTTCAATAAATTTCATAAATAATTATGGCTTTGTTTGTGATCATTGTCGAGATAGTTGTTTTGATAAAAACGGGAATGAAATTAAGTGATCTATATTTCCGAGTGTAATAGTTTTTATAAATAGTTAAGAAGTTGATTCTTCAATGGAAATAAAAAAATACGATTTAATTGATAAAGAACTTCTTGATACCGAGTATGCCCATAAACTAATGATTTCTAAGTCACCCCTTGATGGTTTTAATTTCCACAGTGTAATTTGGAATTACAAAAAAGATTGGGATAGGTCTCATCAAACAAATACTGGATATGGTTTAACAATTAGAGAAGCATTAGAAGAATCAAATTTGAAAGAGAGAGATGGTTTTAAAAACCTAAGGGGTGATTTGAATAAAAATGTAGAATTAAATTCCCTGGAGAATCTTATTCTTCATAGTAATCTTAAAATTGTTTCTAAAAAAACAAAGGGAGGAGTTAGGACATACCTTTCAAAAGATAGTTTTTGGAAGACAAAGAAAGATCAAGTACTAGGAATTGTGGCTCCAACTTTTTCAGAAGGAATTTATCTCTTAAGTCAAATGTTTTTTGATTCTAACGAGTTCAGGAAAATCTCCTACTGTGATTCGCTTTCAAAGGCATTGAATGAAAACCGAAAATCTTTACGATAAATTTGTTATTTCGTCGCTAATTTTTTATTTAAATTAATTTTTTAGCTATCAATTTTATTGTCGTTGCTAATCTTTATTTTTTCTCTCCAAAAAGTTTATAAACCAATGGTTTCTTCAATTCTTATTAAAATGGTAATGAGTGCCTTAATAACATCACAAATCATAGTTAAGGTATGATGTAGAAAGCAGTCAGTGGCACGTTATCATGTATTCTGAAAATTAATTTATTGTTAGTTTAATGAAGGTATTCTGAAATGTGTCATGTTGTGTTGATCTTCAATAAAGCCAATAGTAGGAGTTTGTGTGAAGTGGTTTCTAACTTACATTATGAAACTGCGTAATTGAGAAATTTATTTTCTATGAAATTATTAATTCCAGTTGATCCTGCTGGCGGCTGCGGCTCTTTGACTTGCGCTTAGACATGCAAGTTTTTCTAGTTTCTTCGGAAGTTAGAAGGCGAACTGCTCAGTAACACGTAGCTAATCTGCCCTTAGGTCGAGGATATCCTCGGGAAACTGAGGTTAAAACTCGATAAAAGACATGCCCTGGAAAGACTTGTCTTTGAAATTCGAGCCTAAGGATGAGGCTGCGGTGGATTAGGTTGTTGGCGGGGTAATAGCCCACCAAGCCGATGATCCATAAGGGCTCTTAGCGGAGAAGCCCTGAGAGGGAATCTGAGACACTATTCCCAGCCCTACGGGGTGCAGCAGTTAGGAATAATCTACAATGCGCGAAAGCGTGATAGTTTGAGCCAGAGTGCCTATCTATTGATAGGCTTTTATGGAATGTAAAAAGTTCCACGAATAAGGACTGGGTAAGACTAGTGCCAGCCGCCGCGGTAATACTAGCGGTCCAAGTCGCAGCCATTTTTATTGGGTCTAAAACATCCGTAGCTTGCTTGGTAAGTTCCTTGTGAAATCTTATATCTCAAATATAGGGCGTGCAAGGAGTACTGCTAAGCTAGAGACTGGGAGACGTAACGAGTACGTTTGAGGTAGCGGTAAAATGTGTTAATCTCAGACGGACTAACAATAGCGAAGGCACGTTACGAGAACAGTTCTGACAGTAAGGGATGAAGGCTAGGGGCGCAAAACGGATTAGATACCCGTGTAGTCCTAGCAGTAAACACTGCTCACTAAACATCGGGACCTCTTCGGGAGGTTTCGGTGCTGCAGCGAAGGCGAAGAGTGAGCTACCTGGGAAGTATAGTCGCAAGGCTGAAACTTAAAGGAATTGGCGGGGAGACACTACAACGAGTGACGCGTGCGGTTCAA